>NZ_JBIUWM010000030.1:0-57024 GCF_044743445.1 Pseudomonas sp. NPDC087615
TCAACCACTTGCGCCTCCGATCTCTCGTCAGCGGGAGGCGAATTCTACAGCGTTACACGCTGCTGTCAACACCTCTTTTTCAACTTCTTTCTGGCCTCGATAACCTGAAGCAACCCACCGCCGAAAACATCATAACTCATTGAATATCAAGGAGTTTTCCGTTTCGACTGCGCCGGAAGTGGGGCGAATTATAGACGTCTGGAATTCGCCGTCAACACCTATTTTCATATTTCTGTCATATCAGTCAAAGAACCCCGAAAACACAAAGGCCGACCTCTACAGGTCGGCCTACTTCATCCCTCCTGCTTACAAGCTAGGGAAGGCGAACTGCGAGGCCTCATGGCTGGCACGCTGCGGCCAGCGCTGGGTGATTGCCTTGCGACGAGTATAAAAGCGCACGCCATCGGGCCCATAAGCATGCAGGTCGCCGAACAGCGAACGCTTCCAGCCGCCAAAGCTGTGATAAGCCACCGGCACCGGCAAAGGCACGTTGACGCCGACCATACCGACTTCGATCTCGTCACAGAACAGACGCGCCGCTTCACCGTCACGCGTGAAGATGCAGGTGCCGTTGCCGTATTCGTGATCGTTGATCAGTTCCATCGCCTCTTCCAGGCTGCTCACCCGAACGACGCACAGCACTGGCCCGAAGATCTCTTCTTTATAGATGCGCATCTCTGGAGTGACGTTGTCGAACAGGCAGCCCCCGAGGAAGAATCCGTCTTCGTGACCCGTGACGCTCAAGCCGCGACCATCGACCACCAGGGTCGCACCTGCTGCCACGCCGTCATCGACATAGCCGCTGACCTTGTCGCGAGCCTGACCGGTCACCAGAGGCCCCATGTCCAGACCACACGAAGTACCCGCACCAATCATCAACGCCTTGATCTGTGGAACCAGTTTGGCCACCAACGCATCCGCCACCTGATCACCCACACATACCGCAACGGAGATCGCCATGCAGCGCTCGCCGCAAGAACCATACGCCGCGCCCATCAGTGCGCTGACCGCGTTATCCAGATCGGCATCCGGCATCAGCACCGCATGGTTCTTCGCGCCGCCCAGCGCCTGAACGCGTTTGCCGCGCTTGGTGCCTTCGGCGTAGATGTATTCAGCAATCGGCGTCGAACCGACGAAGCTCAGCGCTTTGACTTCCGGCGCTTCGATCAGCGCGTCCACCGCAGTCTTGTCGCCGTGGACCACGTTCATCACACCTTTTGGCAGGCCGGCTTCCAGCAGCAGTTGAGCGATCAACAGCGTGGAGCTTGGATCACGCTCGGACGGCTTGAGGATGAAGCAGTTGCCGCAAACGATCGCCAGTGGATACATCCACAGCGGCACCATCGCCGGGAAGTTGAACGGCGTGATACCGGCAACAACGCCAAGCGGCTGAAAGTCCGACCAGGCATCAATGTTCGGGCCTACGTTGCGGCTGTACTCGCCCTTGAGGATTTCCGGCGCAGCACAAGCAAACTCGACGTTCTCGATACCGCGTTTCAGCTCACCGGCAGCGTCTTCGAGAGTCTTGCCGTGTTCTTCACTGATCAATTGCGAGATGCGCGCTTCGTTCTGCTCCAGCAGTTGCTTGAAGCGAAACATCACCTGAGCACGTTTGGCCGCTGGTGTGTTGCGCCACGCCGGGAACGCTGCCTTGGCGGCATCGATGGCTTTCTGGACGGTTTCGCGGCTGGCCAGTGGCAGCTTGTGGATCGCTTGCCCCGTGGACGGGTTAAACACGTCAACCGCGCGACCGTTCTCGGTCACCAGTTCGCCATTGATCAAATGCGGGATAACGCTCATCGAAAACTCCTGAATGCTTGTCCACGGATGCCCACGAGGGGCACCCGCTGTTTTTAGATATATATAGAAGGAAAATCAGTCGAGCTTGTTCAGCACTTCGCCGACCGCGTCGAACAGACGATCAAGGTCTTGTGGCTTGCTGTTGAAGGTTGGGCCGAACTGCAGGGTGTCGCCGCCGAAGCGCACGTAGAAGCCCGCTTTCCACAGCGCCATGCCGGCCTCGAACGGACGCACGATGGCGTCGCCGTCACGACCGGCAATCTGGATCGCACCGGCCAGACCGTAGTTACGGATGTCGATGACGTTCTTCGAACCCTTCAAGCCATGCAGCGCGTTTTCAAAATGCGGCGCGACTTCGGCCACGCTCTGCACCAGGTTTTCCTTTTGCAGCAGGTCGAGTGCCGCCAGGCCAGCGGCGCAAGCCACCGGGTGCGCCGAATAGGTATAGCCGTGCGGGAATTCCACCGCGTATTCCGGCGTTGGCTGGTTCATGAAGGTCTGATAGATCTCGGAGCTGGCAATCACCGCGCCCATCGGGATCGCGCCGTTGGTGATTTGCTTGGCGATGCACATCAGGTCGGGAGTGACGCCAAAGCTGTCGGCGCCGAACATCGAACCGGTGCGGCCGAAACCGGTGATCACTTCGTCGAACACCAGCAGGATGTTGTGCTGATCACAGATTTCACGCAGACGCTTCAGATAACCCTGAGGCGGAACCAGCACGCCAGCGGAACCGGCCATCGGTTCAACGAACACGGCGGCGATGTTCGACGCATCGTGCAGTTCGATCAGCTTCAGCAGTTCATCGGCCAGGGCGATACCACCCTGCTCCGGCATGCCACGGGAGAACGCATTGCTCGCCAGCAACGTGTGCGGCAGGTGATCGACGTCCATCATCGCCTGACCGAACATTTTGCGGTTGCCGTTGACGCCACCCAGGCTGGTGCCGGCGATGTTCACACCGTGATAGCCACGGGCGCGGCCGATCATTTTGGTCTTGGTCGCCTGGCCTTTAAGACGCCAGTAGGCACGGACCATTTTCACCGCCGTATCGGCGCACTCGGAGCCGGAGTCGGTGAAGAACACATGGTTGAGGGTGCCCGGGGTCAGATCGGTGATTTTCTCAGCCAACTGAAAGGACAACGGATGGCCGTACTGGAAGCCCGGCGAGTAATCGAGTGTGCCCAACTGCTTGGAGACCGCTTCCTGAATTTCCTTGCGGGTGTGCCCGGCGCCGCAGGTCCATAGACCGGACAGCGAGTCGTAGATCTTGCGGCCCTTGTCGTCGAACAGCCAACTGCCCTCGGCACCGACGATCAAACGCGGATCGCGCTGAAAGTTACGGTTGGCGGTGTACGGCATCCAGTGCGCGTCCAGCTTCAGTTGGCTGGCCAGTGGCGACGGAGCGGTTTCAGGCATGTTCATCGGGCAAAACCTCGCAGGGCATAAGCGTCAGGGAGATAGAAAGCGTTGTTGCAGCTAAATTGCCACGGCGATAAAGTCGGTGAAATCCAACTCTTCTAACCTTCAGTCAGCCCGCTACTAAACTTTGAGTGATCAAGCATGAGCAGCCGCCGTCCCGATCCGCTGGCCCAGGTCAGTGACTTTGATATTCGCTTACTGCGGATTTTTCGCAGCGTGGTGGAATGCGGCGGCTTCTCGGCGGCGGAAACCGTGCTCGGTATTGGACGCTCGGCGATCAGTCAGCAAATGAGCGACTTGGAGCAACGCCTCGGCTTACGCCTGTGCCAACGCGGTCGCGCGGGATTCTCGCTGACCGAAGAAGGCCGCGAGGTCTATCAATCGGTGCTGCAACTGTTAAGTGCGCTGGAAAGCTTTCGCACCGAGGTCAACGGTCTGCACCAGCACTTGCGCGGCGAGTTGATCATTGGCCTGACCGACAACCTGGTCACCCTGCCCCACATGCGCATCACCCACGCCCTCGCGCAATTAAAAGAACGCGGCCCGGACGTGCAGATCCAGATCCGCATGATCGCGCCCAATGAAGTCGAACAAGGCGTGCTCGACGGCCGCCTGCATGTTGGCGTGGTGCCGCAGGCCAGTGCACTGTCCGGTCTGGAATATCAGCCGTTGTATAGCGAACGCTCACTGCTTTACTGCGCGGTCGGGCATCCGCTGTTTTACGTCGATGACAAGCAACTGGACGACGAACGCCTGAATAGTCAGGACGCCATCGCCCCGACCTTCCGTTTGCCGGCAGACATTCAGGCGCATTACCAAGCGCTCAACTGCACCGCCAGCGCTTCGGACCGTGAAGGCATGGCGTTCCTGATCCTGACCGGGCGCTACATCGGTTATCTGCCGGATCACTACGCCAGCCTATGGGTGCAGCAGGGGCGTCTGCGTGCGCTCAAGGCCAAGACACGTTTCTATGACCTGAGCCTCGCATCGGTCACGCGCAAGGGCCGGCGCCCCCATTTGGTGCTGGAAAGTTTTCTTGAAAGCTTGGCGGCGACGCGTTGAAAAACCTGCAAGGCCCAGCCACGCTGGGCCTAACAGACAAAATCGCCCAATAACCTGAGCATGTGGACAGCTTTTTGCAAAGCAGGATCAACCCCGATCCTTCAACAAGAAGCCCAAGTCCATGCAGCCAGATTCCGCACCGTCCAGCGACCTGATCTACGGCCTCAACGACCGCCCCAAACCGCCCGCCGCGATTCTTGCCGCCCTACAACACGTACTCGCCAGTTTCGTCGGCATCATCACCCCGCCGCTGGTGATCGGTTCGGCGCTTGGCTTGACCGCGCATTTACCGTACCTGATCAGCATGGCACTGATGGTGTCCGGGGTCGGTACGTTCATTCAGGCACGCCGACCGTTCGGCATTGGTGCCGGGATGATTTGTTTGCAGGGCACCAGTTTCGCCTTTCTTGGCGCCGTGCTGTCGGCAGGGTTTCTGGTCAAGCAGCGCGGCGGCGGCCCGGAGGACATTCTGGCGATGATCTTCGGCGTGTGCTTTTTCGGCGCGATCGTACAGATCGTGCTCAGCCGCTTCATTGGCCAATTGCGTCGCGTCGTTACGCCGTTGGTGACCGGCATTGTCATCACCCTGATCGGTATCAGCCTGATCAAAGTCGGCATCACAGATCTGGGCGGCGGTTTCAATGCACCGGACTTCGGTGCGCCGAGCAATCTGGCGCTGGGCGTGTTCGTGCTGCTGACGATCATCCTGCTCAATCGCTCGAACACGCCGTGGGTGCGGCTCTCGGCAATCATCATCGGCCTGGTGCTCGGCAGTCTGGCGGCATGGTTCAGTGGGAAACTGGTTGTACAGCCTTTGCCTGACTTGCCGCTGGTGAGTATTCCTACACCGTTCAAGTTTGGATTCAGCTTCGACTGGACGGCTTTTCTGCCCGTCGCGCTGATTTATCTGATCAGCACCATCGAAACCGTCGGCGACCTCACCGCCAACTGCATGCTGGCCCGCCAGCCCATCAGCGGCCCTTCTTATATAAGCCGTTTGCGCGGTGGCATTCTCGGTGATGGCGTGAGCTGCATGATCGCGGCCACTTTCAGCGCATTTCCCAACACCACGTTCGCGCAGAACAACGGCGTGATCCAGTTGACCGGTGTCGCCAGTCGCTACGTCGGTTTGTACATCGGCGCGATCCTGTTTTGTCTCGGCCTGTTTCCAATGATCGGCGCGGTGCTGCAACAGATTCCGAAACCGGTGCTTGGCGGTGCGACGCTGGTGATGTTCGGTGCCGTTGCGGCGGCGGGTGTGCGTATCCTCGCGCAATCACCGCTGGATCGACGCAGCATGTTGATCATCGCCACCTCGTTCGGCGTCGGCCTGGGCATTGCCGCACAACCGAACTTGCTGCACTTGCTGCCGAAACTGGTGCAGAACCTTTTCGACTCGGCGATCACCAGTGGCGGGCTGACCGCAATCATGCTCTGCCTGCTGCTGCCGGAAGCAAAAACCACCACCGAAGCCCATGTGCAGGTGAACAAGGTCGAACAGGCGTAACGGTTTTATTGCTTCAGGACTTGTCTGAAGCCTGTGGGTGCGCTATCAACGCAACTGGTTGCGCCCACAGACAAACCCGGAAGTGCCTATGACCTTTGAAGTCCCCGCTCACGGCGGCAAGCCCGCCAGCCGCATTCGTCAGAAGAACGAAGAGACCATCCTCAAAGCCGCCGAAGACGAGTTCGCCCGTCATGGGTACAAAGGCACCAGCATGAACACCATTGCCCAGAATGCCGGGTTGCCCAAGGCGAACCTGCATTACTACTTCACCAACAAGCTTGGGTTGTACGTGGCGGTGCTGAGCAACATCATCGAGTTGTGGGACAGCACCTTCAACACCCTGACGGCCGAGGACGATCCGGCCGAGGCGCTCACCCGCTACATCCGCGCAAAAATGGAATTCTCCCGCCGCCAGCCGCAAGCTTCGCGCATCTTCGCGATGGAAGTGATCAGCGGCGGCGAATGCCTGAGCGAATATTTCAATCAGGATTACCGCGCCTGGTTCCAGGGGCGAGCGGCCGTTTTTCAAGCGTGGATCGATGCCGGCAAAATGGACCCTGTGGATCCGGTACACCTGATTTTCCTGCTGTGGGGCAGCACTCAGCATTACGCCGACTTTGCCACGCAGATCTGCCGAGTCAGCGGGCGCAGCAAGTTGACCAAGCAGGACATGGAAGACGCCGGCAACAATTTGATCCGCATCATCCTCAAAGGCTGCGGCCTCACTCCCTCTCTATAAGACGTCTATGCCTTTCACCCTCAGTGGTTTTTGCGAATACCGCGAAGAGATTCGCAAAAGCCGCTTCATCACCTACGCCACGCCGATCAGCAGCGCGGCCGACGCGCAGGCGTTCTTCGAACAGCACAGCGACTTGAACGCCTCGCACAACTGCTGGGCTTGGAAACTGGGCGATCAATACCGCAGCAATGACGACGGCGAGCCTGGCGGCACGGCGGGCCGGCCAATTCTGGCGGCGATTGAAGCGCAGGATTGCGATCAGGTCGCCGTACTGGTGATTCGTTGGTACGGCGGCATTCAACTGGGCACCGGCGGTTTGGCCCGCGCCTATGGTGGCGGCGCAAACAAGTGCCTGCAGACGGCAGCGAAAGTCGAGTTGATCAGCCGTGTGCCGCTGCGTTGTGCCTGTGGGTTTGCCGAGCTGGCGCTGGTGAAATTGCGGGTGGCGGATCTGGGCGGGTTGGTGGTCGAGGAAAACTTCACTGCCAACGGCGTCGAATTGCAGCTTGCGGTGGGCGAACAGCAGATCGAATTATTGCAACGCCAGTTGGCTGATTTGAGTCGTGGGCGAATTTTGCTTCAGCGCTCAAGCGCTGCGATCTTTTAGGGCATCGCTTGATTTCCTTATTCCCCCGAGTTGCCCACATCGGCTGTGCACCCGGCTGTGGATAACCTGAGTACATTGCGCTGTAACCCTTCTGTCACGCGGCTTTGCGCGGTTTGTTCATTTTTCGTTCAATCTCTCCTGAACAATTCAAAATTCGCCTAAAAACAATCAGTTAATCGCGTTTAGCACCATTAGAAGAAAGCATTGCAGTGCTTATGCCCGGGTTTACAGCTTGCGCACAATAACTGTGGAGCAACCTGTGGATAACCCGTTCATGGCTGGCGCAGTTGCAGACTCTGCCTAGCCCCCGCATCTTTGCTCGTTTTTTGATCAGTCACCGAAGGGCAAAACTGGAGCCTGTTCAACGGCTTTGCTCTGAATTGGTGCCGGGCAAATACCCGATGCAGCCTTGAATGCTCTGCGCCAAGCGCTGATGCACACGGTTCACCTAGGTTCCTGACTCAATGGCCAGGAAATTGCTTTATCCACAGGCACAATTCCAAGCAAGTCGAGCCTGTCATGCCAATCGATCCGCCCAACACGCGCCTGCAACTGCGCCACATCAGCAAACGCTACCCCGGTTGTCTGGCCAACGATGCCATCGACCTGAGCATCGCCCCCGGGGAAATCCATGCGCTGCTCGGTGAAAACGGCGCGGGCAAAAGTACGCTGATGAAGATCATCTATGGCGTCACCCAGGCCGATGCGGGCGAGACGCTCTGGCAAGGTCAACGGGTGAATATCCGCAACCCGGCGCAGGCGCGGCAGTTGGGGATCGGCATGGTGTTCCAGCATTTCTCACTGTTTGAAACCCTCAGCGTGGCGCAGAACATTGCTCTGGCGATGGGCGCAGCGGCCGGTACGCCCAAACAACTGGAACCGAAAATTCGCGAAGTGTCGCGCCGTTACGGCATGGCGCTGGAGCCTGAGCGACTTGTCCACAGCCTGTCGATCGGTGAGCGACAACGGGTGGAAATCATCCGCTGCCTGATGCAGGACATCCGTCTGCTGATTCTCGATGAACCGACCTCGGTGCTGACACCGCAAGAGGCCGACGACTTGTTCATCACGCTGCGTCGCCTCGCCGCCGAGGGCTGCAGCATTCTGTTTATCAGCCACAAGCTCGGCGAAGTTCGCGCCTTGTGCCACAGCGCCACGGTTTTGCGCGGCGGGCGAGTGGCCGGGCATTGCGTACCCGCCGAGTGTTCGGATCAACAATTGGCACAGTTGATGGTCGGCGAAGCGGCGGCGTTGATCGGTGATTATCCGAAAGTCAGCGGCGGCGCGGATTTTTTGCAGGTGAGCGGTTTGAGCTGGCGCAACCCCGATCCGTTTGGCAGCTCGTTGACCGACATTAATGTGCAAGTGCGCAGCGGTGAAATCGTCGGCATCGCCGGGGTCGCCGGCAATGGTCAGGATGAGTTGCTCGCCCTGCTCAGCGGCGAACAAACCCTGCCGAGCGCCGAGGCGACGACGATTCGCTTCGGTGAACAAGCTGTCGCTGACTTACGCCCGGATGCGCGGCGCAAACTCGGTCTGGCGTTCGTCCCCGCCGAACGCCTCGGCCACGGCGCGGTGCCCGAGTTGAGTCTGGCGGACAACGCCCTGCTCACGGCCTTCCAGCAGGGATTGGTCAGTAACGGGCTGATCCAGCGAGGCAAGGTCGAAGCCCTCGCGCAACAAATTATTCAACGCTTCGGCGTGAAAACCCCGGACACGCAAACCGTTGCGCGCCGTCTGTCTGGCGGCAACTTGCAGAAATTCATCCTCGGCCGGGAAATCCTCCAGCAACCGAAACTGCTGATCGCCGCACACCCGACCTGGGGCGTGGACGTCGGCGCTGCCGCCACCATTCACCGCGCGTTGGTCGCGTTGCGCGATGCCGGTGCGGCGATTCTGGTGATTTCCGAAGACCTCGACGAACTGTTCCAGATCAGCGACCGCCTCGGTGCGTTGTGCGGCGGGAAGATGTCCGCGTTGCACAACACGGCGGACACCCTACTAAGCGATGTCGGTGGCTGGATGGCTGGCCAGTTCGATGCCCCTCAACAACACGCCACGGTTTAACGGAGTTTTCAACATGCTGCTTTCTCTCGAACCCCGTGGCCAGCAATCGCGCCTGATGCTCTGGTGCTCGCCGTTGTTGGCGGCGGCGCTGACCCTCGGTTGCGGTTCGCTGCTGTTCATCGCTCTGGGTCATGATCCACTGCAAACTTTGCACACCCTGTTGATCGCACCGGTCAGCGACGTGTACGGCGTCTCCGAATTGCTGGTCAAAGCCCTGCCGATTCTGCTCTGCGCGTTGGGCTTGGCCGTGGCCTATCAAGCGCGAATCTGGAACATCGGCGCCGAAGGCCAATTGCTCTTGGGCGCGTTGGCCGGCAGTGCGCTGGCGGTGAACATCATCGACATGCAAAGCCGTTGGGCACTGGTGCTGATTCTGCTCACCGGCACCCTCGCCGGCGCGGCGTGGGCCGGGCTGACGGCATGGCTGCGCACGCGTTTCAACGCCAACGAAATCCTCACCAGCATCATGCTCAATTACATTGCCCTCAACCTGTTGTTGTTCTGCGTACACGGCCCGTTGAAAGACCCGGCCGGCTTCAACTTTCCCGAGTCGGCGATGTTTGGCGATGCCAGCCGTTTACCGCTGTTGATGGAGGATGGCCGCGTGCACGCCGGGGTGTATTTCGCCCTGCTCGCCTTGGTGGCGGTGTGGGTGTTGTTGCAGAAAAGCTTTGTCGGTTTTCAGATCAAAGTGCTCGGGCTGGACAAGCGTGCGGCGGGGTTTGTCGGTTTTCGCGAGAAACGGCTGATCTGGCTGGCGCTGCTGATCAGCGGCGGTTTGGCCGGGCTCGCGGGGGTCTGCGAAGTCACCGGGCCGATTGGTCAGTTGGTGCCGCAGGTTTCGCCAGGGTATGGCTATGCGGCGATCACCGTGGCGTTTCTCGGGCGGCTGAATCCGATCGGGATTCTGTTCTCCAGTCTGTTGATGGCGTTGCTGTACATCGGCGGCGAGAGTGCGCAGATGGCCCTCAACCTGCCGCAAGCGATTACCCAACTGTTCCAGGGAATGATGCTGTTTTTCCTGCTGGCCTGTGACGTGCTGATCCTCTATCGGCCGCGCCTGAAACTGCGCTGGAGACGGCGCACGTCGACCACTGCCGTAACCGCCGGAGCGCTGTGATGGATATCGATCTGCTGAGCAATATTTTCTACGCCATGGTGCGTTGCGGCACACCGCTGTTATTGGTGGCGATGGGTGAACTGATCTGCGAGAAGAGCGGCGTGCTCAACCTCGGCCAGGAAGGGATGATGCTGTTTGGTGCGGTGATCGGTTTTATCGTCGCCCTCAGCAGCGGCAATCTTTGGCTTGGCGTGTTGTTGGCGATGCTTGCGGGGATGCTGTTGTCGTCGCTGTTTGCCTTGGTGGCGCTGGTGTTCAACGCCAATCAGGTGGCGACCGGGCTGGCGCTGACGATTTTTGGTGTGGGGTTGTCGACCTTTGTCGGCACCGCGTGGGTGGGTAAACCACTGGCGGGTTTTGAGCCAATGGCGATTCCGTACTTGAGTGAAATTCCGCTGATCGGGCGGATGCTGTTTGCTCAGGATCTGTTGGTTTACCTGTCGTTCGCGCTGTTTGCGCTGGTCGCGTGGGTGATCATCAAAAGTCGTATCGGGCTGATCATTCAGGCCGTCGGTGAGAACCCGGATGCGGCCAGTGCGATGGGCTTGCCAGTGTTGACCGTGCGTACGCTGGCCGTGCTGTTTGGCGGGGCGATGGCCGGGTTGGCCGGGGCTTATCTGTCACTGGCGTACACGCCGATGTGGGCCGAGAACATGACGGCCGGGCGCGGCTGGATCGCGCTGGCGCTGGTGGTGTTTGCCAGTTGGCGGGTGTGGCGGTTGTTGCTGGGGGCGTATCTGTTCGGGCTCGCCAGCATCCTGCATTTGGTGGCACAGGGGATGGGGCTGGCGATTCCGTCGAGTTTGCTGGCGATGCTGCCGTATGTGGCGACGATTGTGGTGTTGGTGCTGTTGTCGCGCGATGCGCTGCGTACGCGGTTATATGCGCCGGTGTCGTTGGGGCAGCCGTGGCAGGCAGGGCATTAATGTGGTGATTTCACGGGCCCCATCGCTGGCAAGCCAGCTCCCACAGGGATCTCGGGTGTGAATGCGTTCTGGATTACACCACCGGAACCTGTGGGAGCTGGCTTGCCAGCGATGGGGCCCGAACAGGCAACACCTGAGCGATGCCCCACGCCAGTTCGAAAACCAGGAAAACCAACAATATCGAACTGGCGCCATGGACCAGGGCATACCCCTGCCAAGCCGCAAACAGAAACCGCGCCACCGCGTCATAGCGCCCATAAAGCGCCTGCGGATCACGAATCCGCAGCACCGCCCACACACAAACCACCGAACCCAAAAGATTCGCCATCAACATATGCATCGGCGCGAACGCTGGTAGTTCACCCGGCAAATCCATCGTCTGACTCAGCGCCGCCAAAACCCCATGCAACGCCGTAAAACTCCATGGCGTGGCAAACGCCGCCGTGACAATCAGGTCATACCAGGCACTGCCGCGCACCACGTTTCGATACTGGGTTGAAGTCCACATCATCCATGCTCCAGAAATTTGAGGAGCAAGCACGGTAAAGCCTGGAGTATGCTCCAGGGTCAAGCCCTCTTCAGAGCAACACCATGCGTATCGGTGAATTAGCCGTGGCCAGCGCCGTCAGCCGCGACACCCTGCGTTTCTACGAGCAGCGCGGATTGATTGCGGCGCAACGCAGTGCCAACGGTTATCGCGACTATCCGCCGGAAATGGTGCAACTGGTGCTCTACATCAAGACTGCGCAACGGCTGGGTTTTACTCTCGGCGAAATCGGCAACAGCGTTACCGCCTTGTGGAAGGCACCTGATCCGGAAAATGCCGTGGCGCAATTGCTGCGCGACAAACTGCAACTGATCGAAACCCGTATGAGTGAACTCGACGCACTGCGTCAGGAGTTGCAACTACGGCTCGCTCAGGCGTGTCCATTGAATCCTGCACGTTAACTTTTCAAGGAACCCATCATGTCCCAGGCAAAAAACGCACTGATCATCGGCGCCTCACGTGGTTTGGGCCTCGGGTTGGTGAAAACCCTGCTGGCCGATGGCTGGCAAGTGACGGCCACCGTGCGCAATCCTTCGAACGCCGACGCGTTGCAAGCGCTGGGCAAGGTGCGCATCGAGAAGCTTGATATGGATGACCAGCAAGCGGTGATCGCCCTGAGTCAGCAACTCAAGGGCGAGACGTTCGACCTGCTGTTCGTCAACGCCGGGGTCAAAGGCCCGGATGTACAAACCCCGGGCGGCGCGACACTGGCCGAAGTCGGGAAATTGTTTTTCACCAACGCGGTGGCACCGATCAATCTGGCCCAGCGTTTTGTCGGGCAGATTCGCGATGGCAGCGGTGTGTTGGCGTTCATGAGTTCGGTACTCGGCAGCGTGACCATGCCGGATGCGCCGGAACTGGCGCTGTACAAGGCGAGCAAGGCTGCGCTGAATTCGATGACCAACACTTTCGTGACCCAGTTGGGCGAACAGAAACTCACGGTGCTGTCACTGCATCCGGGTTGGGTGAAGACGGACATGGGCGGTGACGGTGCCGACATTGATGTCGAGACCAGCACGCGCGGTCTGGTCGATCAGGTGAATGCGTTTACTGGCAAGGGCGGGCACCACTTCGTCAATTACAAGGGTGAAACCATTCCTTGGTAAGCACCGTATAACCCCTGTGGGAGCGGGCTTGCTCGCGAAGGCGTCGTGTCAGTCAATACACCCGTGCCTGACTCAGCGCTTTCGCGAACAAGCCCTCTCCCATAAGGGGTGGTGTGTGTTGTCCTGTCGGGTGGGGCTTGCCCGGCATCGCGTTTTGTTTGAAACTGCGCGCCTCGTCCTTCGCGGCGACCCTGGATCAGCAGACAGGGCAACACTGAGCTGGCAACCCTGAACCCAACTTTCAGAGGAGCCGGCCACAATGCCTGCCATCCGTACCTGGTTAAAAAATCCCCTCGCCACTTTCACGGCCAACGCGCTCGATGCCCGTGGTGGTCTGGTGCTGCAAGACGGCGTGATCGTCGAAGTGCTGGCGGCCGGTCAGCAACCGTCCGCACCGTGCAATGAAGTGTTCGATGCCCGCGAGCATGTGATCCTGCCGGGCCTGATCAACACCCACCACCATTTCTACCAAACCCTCACTCGCGCTTGGGCGCCAGTGGTCAACCAGCCCTTGTTTCCGTGGCTGAAAACCCTGTACCCGGTCTGGGCGCGCCTGACGCCTGAAAAACTCGCGCTCGCCAGTAAAGTCGCGCTGGCCGAACTACTGCTGTCGGGCTGCACCACTGCCGCCGACCACCACTACCTGTTCCCCGACGGTCTGGAAAACGCCATCGACGTACAAGTCGAAACCGTGCGTGAACTGGGCATGCGCGCCATGTTGACCCGAGGTTCGATGAGCCTCGGCGAGAAGGACGGTGGCCTGCCGCCACAGCAGACCGTGCAGGAAGGCCAGGTGATCCTCGACGACAGTCAGCGCCTGATTCACGAGTACCACGAGCGTGGCGATGGCGCGCAGATCCAGATCGCCCTGGCACCGTGCTCGCCCTTCTCGGTGACGCCGGAAATCATGTCGGCCAGTGCCGAACTGGCGAACAAACTCGACGTGCGTCTGCACACGCATCTGGCCGAAACCCTTGATGAAGAGGATTTCTGCCTGCAGCGTTTCGGCCTGCGTACCGTCGATTATCTGGACAGCGTTGGCTGGCTCGGCCCACGCACCTGGCTGGCCCACGGCATTCATTTCAACCCGGACGAAATCACCCGCCTCGGTCAGGCCGGCACCGGCATCTGCCATTGCCCAAGCTCGAACATGCGCCTGGCCTCCGGCATCTGCCCGAGCATCGATCTGACCGACGCCGGTGCGCTGTTTGGCCTGGGTGTCGACGGTTCGGCATCCAACGATGCGTCGAACATGATCCTCGAAGCGCGGCAGGCGCTGTACATCCAGCGTCTGCGTTATGGCGCCGAGAAAATCACCCCTGAGCGCGTGCTGGGCTGGGCGACCAAGGGCTCGGCGAGTCTGTTGGGGCGTACCGACATTGGTGAACTGGCGGTGGGCAAACAGGCTGATCTGGCGTTGTTCAAGCTCGATGAGCTGCGCTTCTCCGGTAGCCATGATCCGATTTCGGCGCTGCTGCTGTGCGGCGCCGATCGTGCGGATCGCGTGATGATTGGCGGCAAGTGGCGTGTGGTGGATGGACAGGTTGAAGGGCTGGATCTCAAGGGCTTGATTGCCGATCACAGCCAGGCTGCGCGCCAACTGATCGCCGGCACCTGATTCACCGCCGATTAAACCTGTGGGAGCGGGCTTGCTCGCGAAGGCGTCGTGTCAGTCAGTCAGTTTTAAGCTGCCTGACAGAACGCGTTCGCGAGCATGCCCGCTCCCACATTTGGAATTGTGGTGTTCCTAGAGCCCGAGCAGGGACAGCATGATGAACGTCGCAAACAGCACAAAGTGCGTCATGCCCTCAATGGCATTGGTTTCACCGTCGTTGAGGTTGATCGCACTGACAATCAGGGTGATGAAGATCATCACCGTCTGCACTGGCGTCATCGCCATTTGAAATGGCTGGCCGGTGTACAGCGCCATGGCTTCCATCACCGGCACGGTCAGGATCACCGTCGACAGTGACGCGCCCATCGCGATGTTGACCACCGACTGCATGCGGTTCGCCAGCGCCGCACGCAATGCCGTGAGAATTTCCGGCGCGGCCGAGATCGCCGCCACCAGAATCGCCGTGATCACCGGCGGCGCCCCTGTTCCCTCCAGGCCCAGATCGAGGGTTTTCGACATCACCTCGGCCAGCGCGCCGATCACCACCACACCAAACACCAGGATGCCAATCGACAAGCCCAACCTCAGCGGTTTCGGTTGCTGTTCGACCGGCTCTTTCTTGCGCCGCTTGTCCGGGTAGCTGTAGCTGAAAAAATAGCTGTGCGGCCCGACCTGCATGCGCAGGAACAAGGTGTAAAGCACCACCATCGCACCGATGGTGAACGCCGAATAAACCTTCCAGTTAGCCTCGGGAATGAACTCCGGCACCACCATCGACACGCCCATGGCGGTGAGGATCATCACGCTGTAGCTGCGCGCCGAGTCGTCGTTGTAGGACTGCTCGCCGTGCTTGATCCCGCCCATCAGCGCCGCGAGGCCGAGAATGCCGTTGATGTCGAGCATCACCGCTGAATAGATCGTGTCACGCACCAGGGTGGGCGATGCTTCGTTGCTCATCATGATCGCCAGAATCACCACTTCTACCAGCACGGCGGCCAGCGTGAGGATCATCGTGCCGTAGGGGTCGCCGACTTTTTCGGCGAGCAGTTCGGCGTGGTGGGCGACGCGCATTGAGGCGGCGACGATGAAGGCGATCAGCACCAGCCCGGCGCCCAGGGCGACGATCTGGCCGCTGTGCAGCAGCCAGTGTTCCAGTGAATAAGCGATGAGTGCGGCGATAAGGGCCAGCAGTAGAAAGCTTTCTTGCTTGAGGATCGTGAACATGGCGGGCCTTTTGCCGAAGAGTGCGAATGAGCTACAGACTGCGGAGCGGCGCTAACGTTTCGTTACACCTTAGCGCACCAGTGGATGGCGGCCGTTTCATTCGTTGCACTTTTATTGGCCGCGCCGACCTCTTCGCGAGCAAGCCCGCGCCCACATTGAAATGCATTCCCCTGTGGGAGCGAGCCTGCTCGCGAAGGCCGTTATGCGGTTTGGAGACGTTTGTTGTCCTGTTGGTCAGCAATTTGCATTGACGCTGTCCACACACAACAAAATGGAGCTCCAATTCATGCAAATACGTCCGCTGCACAAACTGCTGTGCGCCGTCCTCGGTCTGGGGATCAGTCTGAGCGCCAGCGCTGCCGATCCGCTGAAGGTCGGTTTCGTCTATATCGGCCCGATCGGCGACCACGGCTGGACGTATCAGCATGAACAGGGGCGCAAGGCACTGGCCGAGAAACTCGGCGATCAGATCACCACCCACTACGTGGAGAACGTCGCCGAAGGTGCCGATGCCGAGCGGGTGATCCGCAACATGGCCAAGGACAAGTACGACCTGATCTTCACCACCTCGTTTGGCTACATGAACCCGACGCTGAAAGTTGCCAAGCAATTTCCCAAAGTGACTTTCGAACACGCCACCGGCTACAAGCAGGACAAGAACCTCGGTACCTATCTGGCACGCACTTACGAAGGTCGCTACGTCGGCGGTTTCCTCGCCGCGAGGATGACCAAGAGCAAAAAAATCGGCTACGTCGCCTCGTTCCCGATTCCGGAAGTGATCCGCGATATCAACGCTATTCAACTGGCCCTGAACAAGTACAACCCCGGCACCGAGATCAAAGTGGTGTGGGTCAACTCCTGGTTCGATCCGGGCAAGGAAGCCGATGCGGCCAACGCGCTGATCGATCAGGGCGTGGACGTGGTGTTCCAGCACACCGACAGCCCGGCGCCAATTCAAGCGGCCGAACGTCGTGGCGTGTACGCCGTGGGCTACGCCTCCGACATGGCGCACTTCGGGCCGAAAGCGGTGCTGACCTCGATCGTCAACGACTGGGCGCCGCACTACATTCAGGCGACGCAAAGCGTGATCGACCACACTTGGAAATCCCAGGATTACTGGGGCGGGTTGAAGGAAGGCACGGTTGAACTGCCGATCAGCGACTTGGTGCCAGCGCCCGTGAAGGCTGAAGCCGAGCAGATCATCGCCGACATCAAGAGCGGCGCGTTCAAGCCGTTTACCGGGCCGATCAAGGATCAGGCCGGGGTCGAAAAAATCCCGGCGGGCGTGAGTGCAACCAACGCAGAACTGGCCTCGATGAACTATTACGTTGAAGGCATGAAGGCCGAGATGCCGAAGTAATCCTCCCAGAAACACCACCGAACCTGTGGGAGCTGGCTTGCCAGCGATGAGGCCATCACCTTCAACATCATTGTTGCCTGGGAGATTGCTATCGCTGGCAAGCCAGCTCCCACAGAGATCTCCGTTGCTTTTCAGTCTGAGTTTCTTCAGGACAAACGTATGAACAGCCTTCCCATCATCGACATCAGCCCGCTCTACACCGACGACCAAAACGCCTGGCCCGCCGTCGCCGAGCAAATCGACCAGGCGTGCCGCGAGTGGGGTTTCTTCTACATCAAGGGACATCCGATTTCCGCCCAGCGCATCGACGCACTGCTCGATCACGCGCAGCGTTTTTTCGATCTGCCGGCGGCAGAGAAGCTCAAGATCGACATCACCCAGACCCGCCACCATCGCGGCTACGGCGCCATCGCCACCGAACAGCTCGACCCGAACAAACCCAGCGATCTGAAAGAAACGTTCGACATGGGTTTGCATCTGCCGGCCGATCATCCCGAAGTGCTGGCGGAAAAACCCTTGCGCGGGCCGAACCGCCATCCTGAGCAAGCGGGATGGCAAACCCTGATGGAGCAGCACTACCTCGACATGCAGGCCCTCGCGCAAACGCTGCTGCGCGCCATGACCCTTGCCCTGGACATCGAACGCGACTTTTTCGACAAGCGCTTTTTTGAACCCGTGAGTGTGCTGCGCATGATCCATTACCCGCCGCGCCACACCGCCAGTTCTGCCGAGCAACAAGGCGCTGGCGCGCACACGGATTACGGCTGCATCACCCTGCTCTATCAGGACGCGGCGGGTGGCCTGCAAGTGAAGAACGTCAAAGGTCAATGGATCGACGCGCCGCCGATTGAAGGCACATTCGTGGTCAACCTCGGCGACATGATGGCGCGCTGGAGCAACGACCGATATCGCTCGACACCGCACCGGGTGATCAGCCCGCTCGGCGTGGAACGCTACTCGATGCCGTTCTTTGCCGAACCGCACCCGGACACCCGCATCGAATGCCTGCCCGGTTGTCAGGACGCACAGCATCCGGCGAAATATCCGGCCACCACTTGCGCCGAATTCCTGCTCTCGCGCTTCGCTGATACCTACGCCTATCGGCGGGAACAGGAGGCGGTCTGATGGATCGTTTGGTCAGGTTTTGCCAATTGTTTCGGCGAGCATCTGTAGAATGCCGTCATTGCACCTGATGAGAAAAGAATATGTACGACTGGCTCAACGCCCTGCCCAAGGCTGAACTGCACCTGCATCTGGAAGGCTCGCTGGAGCCCGAACTGCTGTTCGCCCTGGCCGAACGCAACAAGATCGCCCTGCCGTGGAACGACGTCGAAACCCTGCGCAAGGCTTACGCCTTCAACAATCTGCAGGAATTTCTCGACCTGTATTACCAGGGCGCCGACGTGCTGCGCACCTCCCAGGATTTCTACGACCTGACCTGGGCCTACCTGCTGCGCTGCAAAGCGCAGAACGTGATTCACACCGAACCGTTCTTCGATCCGCAGACCCACACCGACCGGGGTATCCCGTTCGAAGTGGTGCTCAACGGCATCGCCGCCGCATTGAAAGATGGTGAGCAGCAACTGGGCATCACCAGCGGTTTGATCCTGAGTTTCCTGCGCCATCTGAGCGAAGACGAAGCACAGAAAACCCTCGATCAGGCGCTGCCGTTCCGTGACGCGTTTGTCGCTGTCGGTCTGGACAGTTCCGAGATGGGTCATCCGCCGAGCAAGTTCCAGCGCGTGTTCGACCGCGCTCGTCACGAAGGCTTCCTGACCGTCGCCCACGCCGGTGAAGAAGGGCCGCCGGAGTACATCTGGGAGGCCATCGACCTGCTGAAAATCCAGCGTATCGACCATGGCGTGCGCGCCATCGAAGACGAGCGTCTGATGCAGCGGATCATCGACGAGCAGATCCCGCTGACCGTGTGCCCACTGTCGAACACCAAGCTTTGCGTGTTCGATCACATGTCGCAGCACAATATTCTCGACATGCTTGAGCGTGGCGTGAAGGTCACGGTGAACTCAGATGACCCGGCGTACTTCGGCGGCTACGTGACCGAGAACTTCCACGCGCTGCACGAGCACCTGGGCATGACCCAGGATCAGGCCAAGCGTCTGGCACAGAACAGCCTGGATGCACGGTTGGTAAAACCGTAACAACACCGAAGAGCTAATGTGGGAGCGGGCTTGCTCGCTCCCACAATGGGATCTATGGTCAGCCTGCGACTTGTGTTTCAGTCAGCTCTTCCAGCGTCTTGCCCCGCGTCTCCATCCCGAACAACCACACCACCCCCGCCGCAATCGCAAAGCACAGCGCACCCAGCGCAAACACCCCACCCTGCCCGGTCATCGGGAACACCAGCCCGGTCACCATAGGCCCAAGCAGCGATCCCACCCGACCGATCGCCGAGGCGAATCCCGAGCCCGTCGCCCGGGCTGACGTCGGATACAACTCCGGCGTGTAGGTGTAGAGCACTGCCCACATGCCGAACAGGAAGAACTGCATCAACAACCCTGTGCTGATCAGCAGCGCCACATTGCCGCCGAACACCGCGCTCTGCCCATACAGAAACGCCATTACCCCCCCGCCGAGCAGCGTGACGATGCACACCGGTTTACGTCCCCAGCGTTCCACCAGCCACGCCGCCATCAGGAAACCGGGAATCCCGCCCAGGGAAATCAGCACCGTGTAATACACCGACTGCGTCACGGCGAAACCAGACTGTTGCAGCAATGCGCTGAGCCACGACGTCAGGCCGTAAAAACCCAGCAGCGCGAAGAACCACACACTCCAGATCATCGTCGTGCGCTGGCGATACTGTGGCGACCAGATCTGCTTGAGCGCCGAAAAGAAGTCGCCCGGGGGCGTCACAGTGCGCGGTATACGCAGCGGTGACGGCAACGCGGCGCCACCGAGCGATGCGCGTACCCGCGCTTCGATCCCGCTCAAGACTTTGTCGGCGGCTTCATGTTTTCCGGCCTGTTCCAGCCAGCGCGGTGATTCGGGGATGAAAAAACGGATCGCCAGCACAAACACCGCGGGCACCGCCAACACCAGAAAAATGTCGCGCCAGCCTATCAGCGGCAACAGGAAGTAGGACAATACCCCGGCCGCGACAAAACCCAGCGGCCAGAAGCCGTCCATCAAGGCGATGTAGCGCCCGCGTCGCTGAGCCGGAATCAGCTCCGACAACATCGATTGGGCAATCGGAAACTCCATGCCCATGCCAATCCCCAGCAGGATGCGGAACAGCGTCAGCGACTCTATCGTTTGCGCCGTCGAGCAAAGATAACTGGCCAGCCCCCACAGGACGATGCTCCACTGAAACACCGGTTTGCGTCCGAAACGGTCGGCGAGCATGCCGGACAGCGACGCGCCGAGCACCATACCGAAGAAACTCGAACTGGCGAGCAGCCCTGCCTGCGCACTGCTCAGGCCGAACTCGGCTTTGATCGAGCCGAGCAGGAACGTCATCATCGCCAGGTCCATGGAGTCAAAGAAAAACGCCAGGGCGATGATGATGAAAATGATCCGGTGATAACCGCTGATCGGCAGTCTTTCCAAGCGTTCTGCCGCGCTGAAGCCTTGAGTGTCCATATCGCCTCCCCCATCCGAAATTTCCCCGGATTGAGTGTGCGCGATGGTGATACAGAGGCCGTACTGGATGCGACCTGCTCGCAGTCGTAGACGACGTCGACACGCCTGACGTCGACCTCGAATGCTCTATCACGCCATCTCCAGCTCGGTTTCCTTGGCAAATCGATGCAATTCCCGCTGGCCGGTGTCCGTCAGTTGCAGGGCCCTTGAGTCATTGGGCAATGTCAGCCAACCGGACTGCATGAACAACTGCAGCAATGCCGCACCGAGTGAACCTCCCATGTGCGGACGACGCTCGCTCCAGTCCGGACAAGCGCAAGCCACCTGCACGTTGCGATGGGCCAGCGCCTGGATGAACACGCCGCGACTGGCCAACTGTTTCGCGCCTTTATGGGTCACCACCACGCGTTGTTCAAGCTGTTCGATCCAGCCGGCGTCGAGCAGTCGCTGGTACAGATCGGCAGCCAGCGTGCCGCCCAAATGGTCATCACAAAAACGTGCGCGCAATAGCGAAGAGGGTGCCGTCTGAGGTTTGGTCATGGGCGTGGCGCGCTTGAACACTTCGGCGATTTCCCGCGGAGCACTGGCAATGGTGGCGCTGGCCAGCGCTTCTATCGCCGCCCCTACCTCCGGTGCCGAAAGGCGGAAAAACCGCTTGCGACCACGAACTTCAACCTTCAACAGACCGCCGGTGGACAAGCGTGCCAGATGCGCGCTGGCCGATGACGGCGACAGCCCTGCCAGTAGCGCTAGCTCCTCGGTCTGCCGGGCCGAGCCGTCCATCAGCGCCCACATCATCGCGCTGCGCTTGGGGTCGGCCAGCAACGTGGCGATCTGGCTGATGCAAGGTGCATGTTCCATGTATTCACTCCCTGTGGAATCGTATCGTCTACTGCTCGGAGACATCTTGACCAGTAATGGGTCGGCGGCCAAGACGTGAAAAACGCCCTGAGCCGGGACAAGGCAGGCCATTGACACAACATGTTCCGGCATAGAACCCGCCACCCTTGCACAGCCCTGAATTGAACAGGGACTGCTGGATGTGACGTCGTCCGGGCCGGGTTTCGGTACTGGCATGAGGCGGGCGCTAGTATAAGCGGGATGCACGCCCCGTCCCGCGTCGCGGCCTGCACGTGTGGTGATTGTTCCTGACAGAAATTTCTCTATTTACCTGCGACTAATGATCAAGTTTCTGGAAAACGGGAAATTGACTACTCAAATCAGCGCATCGGCTGGCGAGCATTTCCCTCAGAAGGTTCACCGGCTTACTCAATTGTGCGCGATGTGCGCACAAAAGATTCAGCGGAGCGCGCTCACAAAGCAGCTCCGGCAACAGCACTTTGAGGCGCCCGGCGAGGACATCGGCGCCCACGTCCAGCCAGGATTTGTAGGCAATGCCCGCGCCGGCCACCGCCCACAACCGCACGACGTCGGCGTCGTCACTGAAACGATCGCCACTGACGGTCAAGCCGACTTCGCGCTTGCCGTCGTGAAAACTCCAGTGGTCATGCACCCGGCTGCCGAGCATGTACAACAGGCAATTGTGCTGAGCCAGTTGTTCGAGTTGGCGCGGTTCGCCGTGCCGCGCCAGATAGGCCGGGGATGCGCAAAGCACGCGGCGGTTATGCGGGGCGATGGGCAAGGCGATCAGGCTGGAGTCTTCCGGCTCGCCATAACGCAGGGCGATGTCCACCGGCTGGCGAAACAGGTCAGCGATGCGGTCGCCGAGCAACAGGCGTACGGTCAGTTTCGGATGTTCACGCTGGAACTCGTCGAGCCAGGGCAACAACAGGTTGCGCCCGAAATCCGAAGGCGCCGACAACTGCAAGACCCCTCTGACCTGCTCCTGCCCGCTGGCCAACAGACGTCGGCCCTCATCTAGGTTGCTCAGCGCGGCCCGGGCGTATTCGAGAAAGCCTTCACCCTCGGCGGTCAGGCGAAGACTACGCGTGGAGCGCGCCAGCAACCGTGCGCCGAGTTGCTGCTCGATTCGCTTCAACGCCGCACTGGCCACCGCGGCGGACATGTCCATCACCCGCGCCGCCGCTGACAGGCTGCCCAGATCCGCCGCCCGAACAAACAACTGCAAGTCATCGAAACGCAGCATGTTCTGCCTCGATTATCAAAAAAATATTGAAAGAGCCTGCTCTTTTAGCCGGTTTTATCTTGCAGAGAAATAGCCAATCATCTGCGCCATCGAATTCATCCCGCTTCTATGGAGCCGAGCATGTCCCAGCCATTCACCGCTATTGCCACCCTGACCGCCAAACCCGGCCAACAGGACACCCTTGAGCAGGCGTTGCGCGCACTGGTAGAGCCAAGCCGTGCCGAGGACGGTTGCAGTCAGTATGACTTGCATCGCGATCTGACCGACCCGCAGGTGTTCTACGTGATCGAACACTGGGCAAGCGAAGCCATCTTGCAAGCGCACAACGCCAGCGCACACTTTCAGAATTTCCAGGCCACTGCCGGCCAGTGCATCGAACACTTCGAACTCAAACGTCTGGGCAGCATCGCCTGAACCTTTCTTTTATTACCTTGACGGAGCCCCTCATGAAAGCCATTGCTTATTACGCCTCCCTGCCGATCAGCGACGCAAAATCCCTGCAAGACATCGAGCTGCCGGAACCAGTGGCTGGCCCGCGAGATTTGCTGGTGGAGGTCAAAGCCATCTCGGTCAATCCCGTGGATACCAAAATCCGCCAGAACGTCGCCCCTGAAGGCGGTGCGGCGAAAGTGCTGGGCTGGGACGTGGCCGGTGTGGTCAAGGCTGTGGGCAGCGAGGTGACGCTGTTCAAGGCTGGCGACAACGTCTTCTACGCCGGCTCCATCGCCCGCGCGGGTGGCAACAGCGAACGGCACGTTGTGGATGAACGAATTGTCGGGCACATGCCCAAATCCCTGGGTTTCGCTGAAGCCGCCGCCCTGCCCCTGACCGCGATCACCGCGTGGGAGTTGCTCTTCGAACGCCTGAACATTCGCGAAGGTAAAACCGCCGAAGGCCAGAGCCTGCTGATCGTCGGCGCGGCGGGCGGCGTGGGCTCGATCCTCACGCAACTGGCCAAGCAACTGACCGGCCTGAACGTGATCGGCACCGCCTCCCGCGAGCAAACCCGCGATTGGGTCAGCGAGTTGGGCGCGGACCTGGTGATCAATCACAGCCAGCCGCTGAGCGAAGCGCTCAAGCGTGCCGGGGTCAACCAAGTGACCCACGTCGCCAGCCTGACCCAGACCGAGCAACATCTTGATCAACTGATCGAAGCCCTGGCGCCGCAAGGCAAACTGGCGCTGATCGACGATCCGAAGTCGCTGGACGTCACCAAGCTCAAGCGCAAGAGCCTGTCGCTGCACTGGGAGTTCATGTACACCCGCTCGCTGTTCGAGACGCCGGACATGATCGAACAGCACAACCTGCTCAACCGCGTGGCCGAGCTGATTGATGCCGGAACATTGAAGACAACGGTCGGCGAGCACTTTGGCAGCATCAATGCGGCGAATCTGCGCCGGGCGCATGAATTGCTGGAAAGCGGCAAAGCCAAGGGGAAAATTGTTTTAGAAGGTTTCTAAACATCAAAAAATCGCAGTCTTCGGCAGCGCCAATAATGGGCTGGCGGGGACTGCGAGGTTTTTTTTGCCGTCAGTCTGACAGTTGATCCTTGTCACAATTGCGATCGTATTCAGGTCTACAATCGACGCCTCTGCGATACATCTTTTACGCAAGGGAGGTCAGTAATGAAGATCCTGATAAAAGAAGTGGCAAAGTCTCAATGGCAGGTTCGCCTGGATCAGCACGCCGTGACATTCCGCAGTGAAGCCGAAGCCCTCGCCTTCACCCGCACCCTCGAAGCGCGAATTTGCGCGCCCCATCAGATCCCCGACCTCAGCCAGCAACGCGCTGCCGGCTGAGGTTTTCTTATGCCTCGGCCCGGGCTTGCGCCAGCGCTCGGGCATTGTGCAGACGCCGGGTGAGCATCGCGACGCTCACCACCAACAAACCGCACAGGCTGATGACCATCGCCATCGGCACGGCGGAGCCATCGTGCAACACGCCCACCAGCGCCGAAGCCCCGGCGGCGACGCTGAACTGCATGCAACCGAGCAACGCCGACGCACTTCCGGCGCGTCCACCCTGCCCATTCATCGCACAGGCTGCGGCATTGGGACTGATGCAACCAAGGCTGGCAACACAGATGAACAAAGGGATCAGCAGCGGCCACAGTGCCTCGGTGTGCAAGGCAGCGACCGCTAGCAAAGTCAGACCGGCAGCCAGATAAACCCAGACCGCGCGCGACAGCAGAAACGCCGGGCCTCGCTTGGCCAATAGCCGCGCATTGATTTGCGCCACCAGAATGAACCCCGCCGCGTTGGTGCCGAACAGCCAGCCGAAATGCTCCGCCGGCACGCCATACAGTTTGATAAAGATGAACGGTGAGCCAGCAATGTAGGCAAACATCCCGGCGATGGCGATGCCGCCGGTCAGGGCATGGCCGATATAAATCGGATCCTTCAAGAGGCGTCCATACTGGCGCAAGGCACCGGACAACGGTTGGCGCGGTATATGCGCGGGCATACTTTCCGGCAGACCGAGGGCCACCGCCAATCCAGCCAATGCACTGAAAACGGTCAGCACCAGAAAGATCGACTGCCAACCCGTGGTGTTGACCAGCAGGCCGCCGAGCATCGGCGCCAGGATCGGTGCCAGGCCCATCACCAGCATCAGCTGCGAAAAGACCTTCGCCGAACCCACCGCGTCGCATTTGTCGCTGACCACCGCCCGAGAAATCACCATCCCCGCACAGCCACCCAGCGCCTGCACGAAGCGTGCGCCGATCAGCCATTCCAGATTTGGCGCATAAGCGCAGGCCAGGGATGCCAGCGTGAACAGCGCCAGACCAATAAGTAACGGAACCCGTCGACCGAAGCGATCCGCTACCGGGCCGTACGCCAGTTGGCCAATCGACAGACCGAGGAAGTACGCGGCCAGCGTCATCTGGACGTGTTTTTCATCGGTGGCGAACGCCAGGGCCATGGAGGGAAACGCAGGTAAATAAAAGTCGATCGCCAAGGGACCGAAGGCGGTCAAGGCACCGAGAATCAGAATGGTACGGAAGTTCATCAGGCATCCAGGTTGGCAAGTCGGCAGCCCGACAGTCTAGCCGCGCCCGGACGCCTTGAACATTCCGATAGCTCGCTAACTATTAAAAATCAGACGAGTTTGATGGCGTAACCTTCCTCGCTGATCGCGGCGATCACCTGATCGGCCGTCATTACACTGTCGACACCGACCTCTTTGGCTGCCAGATCAACCTGCACAACAGCCGCCGGATCCTTGGCTTGCACCGCGTTGGTGATCGCTTTGACGCAATGGCCGCAGGACATGCCTTGAACGTTGAATACTTGCATGGGATGACTCCTTTGAGTGAGGTTGCCAGCAGTTTTGAGCTTGCCACGGTGGCAAGGTCAAGTTCTTGAATAAACTGCCGGGCTGGCAATCGGCGCCGCGCTCGGCCAAGCTGCGAGCATCAATGACATAAATTCAGGAGATTCAGCCATGCGCTGGTCAGCTTTCAGCCTGTTTGGCTTGCTCAGCCTCTTCGCCTTCCTGCCTCAGGCCAACGCGACCGGAGAGGACTACGCCGTTCTGATCATTTCGCGCGAGCGCCTGGAAGTGCCGACGTCTTGCGAGATTGGCGTGTACATCCAGGATCAGTTTGCAGGGCGACTGCTTCAAGAGCAGTCCACCTCGTTCAACCTGCCCCATGGTACTTTTTCGATTCGTCTGAAACTGGAGCCAGGTCAAGTATCGGGTTGTCAGCCCGGCATGCTGGCACCACCGGCGCAGGAGATCTCGCTCAAGGCTGGCGATGTGGTGAAGTACCGTATCGCCTCATCCGCCAAAGGCTTGTACCTGCGGCCCGCCGCCCTCGAATATTAAGCCCGTCCAAAATGTGGGGGCGGGCTGGCTCGCGAAAGCGATGTGTCATTCAACAAAGACCTTGAATGTAACGCCCCTTCGCGAGCCAGCCCCCTCGCTTTTTTTTGCCCTGCGACATCGTACCGATTGGCGCTTGACCTTGCCCGCATGGCAAGGTTGATCCTTGTAGGCATCTTCTACAGGGAGTACGACCGATGTCCGAATCCATCACTTTCGATCTGCCGATTGCCGGCATGACCTGCGCCAGTTGCGCCGGACGTGTCGAGCGGGCATTGAGCAAAGTCAGCGGCGCCAGTGCCGTCAGTGTCAATCTCGCCACCGAGCAGGCCCGCGTCCAGGCCCCCGGCGACAGTCTGCCTGCCTTGATGGACGCGATAGCGCGCGCCGGCTATAGCGTGCCGCAGCAGACACTCGAACTGAGCATCGACGGCATGACCTGCGCGTCCTGCGTGGGTCGCGTCGAACGCGCCCTGAACAAAGTTCCCGGGGTGAAAAGCGTCAGCGTCAACCTCGCCAACGAACGCGCCCACCTTGAGCTGCTTGGGCAGGTCGATGAGCAAACCCTGCTCGACGCGGTGAGCAAGGCTGGTTATTCGGCCAGCGTCTGGCAAGCCGAACACCCGCCAACCGACAAACAGCATCAACACCTGCAACACGAACGCTGGGCGCTGATCTGTGCGATCGCTCTCGCCCTGCCACTGGTGGCGCCGATGCTGCTGCAACCGTTCGGCATTCATTGGATGCTGCCGGCCTGGGCGCAATTCGCTCTCGCTACTCCGATGCAATTCATTTTCGGCGCCCGCTTCTATGTCGCGGCGTGGAAAGCCGTCCGCGCCGGCGCCGGCAACATGGACTTGCTTGTCGCCCTCGGCACCAGTGCCGGTTATGGCTTGAGCCTTTACGAGTGGGCCACCGCTGCCGGGCGCATGCCGCACCTGTACTTCGAAGCATCGGCGGTGGTCATCGCCCTGGTGTTGCTCGGCAAATACCTGGAAAGCCGCGCCAAACGCCAGACCGCCAGCGCCATCCGCGCGCTCGAAGCCTTGCGTCCGGAACGGGCGATTCAATTGATCGACGGTCGCGAACAGGACGTCGCCATCAGCGCCCTGCATCTGAACGACGTGGTTCTGGTCAAACCCGGCGAGCGCTTCCCGGTCGACGGTGAAGTGCTGGAGGGCCAGAGCCACGCCGACGAAGCCCTGATCAGTGGTGAGAGCCTACCGGTACCGAAACAACCCGGCGACAAGGTCACCGGTGGCGCGATCAACGGTGAAGGCCGGTTGCAGGTGCGCACCACCGCCCTTGGCGCCGAAAGCGTACTGGCGCGGATCATTCGTCTGGTGGAAGACGCTCAGGCGGCGAAAGCACCGATCCAGAAACTGGTGGATAAAGTCAGCCAAGTGTTTGTGCCAACCGTGTTGGTCCTGGCCCTGGCGACGCTGATTGGCTGGTGGCTGTACGGCGCGCCGATGGAAACCGCACTGATCAACGCGGTCGCCGTATTGGTCATCGCTTGCCCCTGCGCCTTGGGCCTCGCCACGCCCACCGCCATCATGGCCGGCACCGGCGTGGCAGCGCGTCACGGCATCCTGATCAAGGACGCCGAAGCCTTGGAACGCGCCCATGAAGTCAGCAGCGTGGTGTTCGACAAGACCGGCACACTGACCTCTGGCACGCCACGCATCGCGCATTTCAACGCGGTCGATGGTGATCAAAACAATCTGCTGAAACTGGCCGGCGCCCTGCAACGCGGCAGTGAGCATCCACTGGCCAAAGCGGTGCTGGACGCCGCTGCCGAACGTGATCTGACGGTACCCGACGTCAGCGACAGCCAGTCGCTGACCGGTCGCGGTATTGCCGGCACTTTCGAAGGTCGGCGTCTGGCGCTGGGCAATCGGCGGATGCTCGAAGACAACGGTTTAAACGCCGGGACTCTGGGCGAATCCGCCAAAGCCTGGGAAGCCGAAGGCCGCACCCTGTCGTGGCTGATTGAACAAAGCCCCGAGCCGCGTATTCTCGGGTTGTTCGCCTTCGGTGACACGTTGAAACCCGGGGCACTGGAAGCTGTGCAACAACTGGCCGCACGAGGCATCCACAGTCATCTGCTGACCGGCGACAACCGTGGCAGCGCCCGCGTGGTGGCCGAGGCCTTGGGCATTGAAAACGTACACGCCGAGGTACTGCCAGCCGACAAAGCCGCCACCGTCACCGAACTGAAGAAAACCGGCGTCGTCGCCATGGTCGGCGATGGCATCAATGACGCCCCGGCTCTCGCCGCCGCCGACATCGGCATCGCCATGGGAGGCGGCACCGACGTGGCCATGCATGCGGCGGGCATCACCCTGATGCGCGGCGATCCACGGCTGGTGCCGGCGGCGCTGGACATCAGCCGCAAGACCTACGCGAAGATCCGCCAGAACCTGTTCTGGGCCTTCGTCTACAACCTGGTCGGCATTCCGTTGGCAGCGTTCGGCTTCCTCAACCCGGTGTTGGCCGGCGCGGCGATGGCGCTGTCGAGCGTCAGCGTGGTGAGCAATGCGCTACTGTTGAAAACCTGGAAGCCCAAGGATCTGGAGGAGCACCGATGAACATCGGCCAAGCAGCCAAGCACAGTGGCCTGAGCGCGAAAATGATCCGCTATTACGAGTCGATCGGTTTGCTCAAAGCGGCCCATCGCACCGACAGCGGCTATCGGATTTACGGCGACGATGATCTGCACACGCTGGCGTTCATCAAGCGCTCGCGGGACCTGGGCTTTTCACTGGAAGAGGTCGGCAAACTGCTGACCCTCTGGCAGGATCGCCAACGGGCCAGTGCCGATGTGAAGGCGTTGGCCCGTCAGCACATCGACGAGTTGAACCACAAGATCCGCGAGCTTGGCCAGTTGCGCGACACCCTGCAGGATCTGGTCGAGCACTGCCACGGTGACCATCGCCCCGATTGCCCGATCCTCAAGGAACTGGCGTCGGGCTGCTGCGCGCAACCCGTTCGCGTCTGATCGCCAGCCCTTTCACCGCCAGCAACGTGCCCAAGGGAATGCCGTGAAACAGCATGACCACAGCACCCGGCGTCCACCACCCATAGAACGGGGCGGCGATCAGCATACCCACGCCGAACCCGGTCATTTGCAGCAGGGTCAGAAAGCTGAAGATCGGCAGGCGCAGGTGTTCGGGCTCACGTTGCAGACGCGACAGCAGACCGACCTCGGAAAAGCCGTCGCCCAATCCCGCCGGCAATGAAAACAGCAACAATCCCAAAAGGCTGTGTTGCTGGAACATCAGGATGAAGCCGCAGGACATCAGCGCCACGCCAAAGAAAAACCGCCGCTCCAGATGGCTGTTGTCCGAGCCTTTGAGGCGACTGGCGATCCGTGCGCCGAGCAGCTTGCCGCTGGCCCACACCGCGAGCATCAAGCCCAGGGTTGTGCTGGCCGAATCGGGCGACAGCAGTTTGGAAATGATCGGGAAACCGACGTTGTGCGCGGCGCTGCCCAAGGTGTCGGCCATCGTCACGGCGAGCATCGCGGCAATCACCGGGGCACTGCGCAGACCTTGCTTGAGGGCTGACCATTCGCCGCGTTCAGGCGCTTCGGTGACGGTCGATGGGGCGAAACGCAGCGGCACAATCAACAAAGCCGCCAGCAAGTAGGTCAGCGCATTCAGGGCGAACACTGTTTCGAAGCCAAACCCTGCCACCAATAACCCTGAGACCAGACTGCCGCCGACCATCGCCGCCGACGAGGTCGAGGTGATCCAGGCATTGGTCTTGATTAACTGCGCCTCAGGAATCAAACGCGGCAACTGGCTGTTGAGGCCGATGGCGAACATCGAATTGCCCAGGCCCAGCCCGAACGCAATGAACGGCAACAGCAACGCTTGCTGAGCGACCGGCACGATCAACAGCAAACCGAGCACAGCGGCGCGTAACAGATCGAACGCGATCAGCGGTACACGCCCGCTGAAGCGTCGGTAAAACCGCGTGCCGATCAGACTGGCAAAGATCCCGCCACCGACGCGACTGGCGAGGAAGATCCCCACGCTCATGGCGCTGTTGCTCAGCAAGTAGACGTATGTGGCCAGCGCGACCATGTTGAGGAAGGCGCCGAAATCGGAGATCAGCCGGGCAGTGATGATCAGGTGGGCGTTGCGAGGGGGGGTCACATTCAGTCCTTGAGTGCGCGCAGGCGAACAAGATTCCCATACACATTGGAAGAACACCATAGAACCTGTGGGAGCGGGCTTGCTCGCGAAAGCGTTGTATCAGGCAACATTGATGACGACTGACAAGGCCCCTTCGCGAGCAAGCCCTCTCCCACAGGGGAACTTCGGTGTAGACGGGAATGAGGCGGGCACAAAAAACCGGCCGAAGCCGGTTTTTCTAAACGATCATTGCATCCACGGTGGTGGCGGTGGTTCCTCTGACTTGCCCTTCGGCTCATCATCGGCCGCCCGAATCGCTTGCTTGCGCTCTTCGTCCAGCCGCGCCGCTTCGATCTCACGCAGCACCCCGCCGACATCGGCCAGATCCTCCGGATCGTCGAACTCGCCGGTCAGCACGCTGCCCGGGTGCAAGATGCCAGCTTCGTACAGCGCCCACATTTCCTTGGCGTACTTGGTCTGCCTCAACTCCGGCGCAAAACGGCCGAAGTACGAAGCCATGTTGCCAACGTCACGTTCGAGCATGCTGAACGCGTGGTTGTTGCCCGCCGCGTCCACCGCTTGCGGCAGGTCGATGATGACCGGGCCGGTCGGTGTCAGCAGCACGTTGAACTCGGAGAGGTCACCGTGCACCAGACCGGTACACAACATCAGCACGATCTGCGAAATCAGGAACGCGTGATACTCGCGGGCCTGATCCGGCTCCAGCACGACGTCATTCAGACGCGGCGCGGCCTCGCCGAATTCGTCGGCCACCAGTTCCATCAACAGTACGCCATCCAGGAAATCGTACGGCTTGGGCACTCGCACCCCGGCACCGGCCAGACGGAACAGTGCCGCCACCTCGGCGTTCTGCCAGGCATCCTCGGTCTCTTTGCGACCGAACTTGGAGCCTTTTGCCATGGCGCGAGCCTGTCGGCTATTGCGCACCTTGCGGCCTTCCTGATACTCGGCCGCCTGGCGGAAACTGCGTTTGTTCGCCTCCTTGTAGACCTTGGCGCAACGTAACTGATTGCCACAGCGCACCACATAAACAGCTGCTTCTTTACCACTCATCAGTGGGCGCAGCACTTCGTCGACCAGACCGTCCTCGATCAGGGGTTCAATGCGTTTTGGAGTCTTCATCAGCTTTTATTGTGGGTCCTTTATTACCAAACACGCGAATGTCACTCGTTATACGGCAATCCTCGCATCTCGGGGAGGGGTTGCCGACCTGTGAACGTTGAAGATGCACACACTGTGCCGGAAAATCGACCGCTGCGAATCATAGCGGAGCCGGTCATGAATGTTGGCAAATGGCGTTGAGGGCATTTGCGACAGAATCTGACATGACGCCATTCCCACAGTGAAATGGGCGTCAACGCTCGATAATAGCCGTAACCCCTTGTCCACCCGCCGCACAAATCGAAATCAGCCCCCGGCCCTTCCCAGCCGCGTCCAGCAACTTCGCCAAATTCGCGACAATCCGCCCACCTGTCGCAGCAAACGGGTGCCCGGCCGCCAACGAACTGCCCTTCACATTGAGACGGCTGCGGTCTATCGAGCCCAACGGCGCATCGAGCCCCAAACGGGTTTTGCAGTACTCGGGATCTTCCCAGGCCTTTAGCGTGCACAACACCTGCGCGGCGAACGCTTCATGAATCTCGTAATAGTCGAAATCCTGCAGGGTCAGGCCGTTACGCGCCAGCAACCGTGGCACCGCATACACCGGCGCCATCAACAGGCCCTCGGCGCCGTTGACGAAATCCACCGCCGCCGCCTCGCCATCGCGCAGGTAGGCCAGGATTGGCAAACCACGTTCCTTCGCCCATTCCTCACTGCCCAGCAAGACCACAGAGGCTCCATCGGTCAGCGGTGTGGAGTTGCCCGCCGTCAGCGTGCCTTTGGCGCTTTTTTCGAAGGCCGGTTTCAGCGAGGCGAGTTTTTCCAGGGTCAGGTCCGGGCGCAGATTGTTGTCGCGAGTCAGGCCAAGGAACGGCGTCATCAGGTCGTTGTGCCAGCCTTCGCTGTAGGACGCGGCGAGCTTGTGATGACTTTCAAGCGCTAGTTGATCCTGATCTTCGCGAGCAATGTTCCAGGTCTGCGCCATCAATTCGCAGTGTTGGCCCATCGACAGGCCGGTGCGCGGTTCGCCATTGCGCGGAAACTCCGGGATCAGATGGTTGGGCCGCAGTTGCAGGAAAGCCTTGAGTTTGTCGCCCGTTGTCTTCGCGCGATTGGCTTGCAGGAGGATTTTGCGCAGGCCTTCGCTGACGCTGATCGGCGCATCCGAGGTGGTGTCGACACCGCCAGCGATGCCGCAATCGATTTGGCCGAGGGCGATTTTGTTGGCCACCAGCAACGCGGCCTCAAGGCCAGTGCCGCAGGCTTGCTGGATGTCATAGGCAGGCGTAGCCGGCGAAAGACGTGAGCCGAGTACGCATTCGCGGGTCAGGTTCATATCCCGTGACAATTTAAGCACCGCGCCTGCCACCACCTCGCCCATGCGCTGGCCGTGCAGGTTGTAGCGCTCGATCAGGCCTTCGAGGGCAGCGGTGAGCATCGCCTGATTGCTGGCCGTGGCGTACGGGCCGTTGGAACGGGCGAAAGGGATACGGTTACCGCCGATGATCGCGACGCGGCGCAACTGACTCATGAAAAGCTCCTATTTAGATGTCCAGGCTCGCATAAAACCCTGTGAGCGCTGGCGTGCCAGCGATGGGGCCGGCATATCCAACACCTTCAGTGGCAGACAGTCCGCCATCGCTGGCACGCCAGCTCCCACAAGGCCAGTGGTCTACTCTGCTGTTCTAGCGTAGGCCTTATTGCCTGGATCGAACGATTGATTGCCGTGGGTAGTCCACACTTTGAACCCCAACTTTTGGAGAGCGTTCCATGTCTGACCGCTATATCGACTTCGCCAACTCGTCCATCGGCCATCGTATGGTCGGGGCTCTGGGCCTGCCGTCGCCGGTACGGCTGGAGCGCTGGCAGGCCGGCCGCCTGCGGCCGGTGGACGGTGCACTGCTGATCGGGGGCGGGCCGTTGACTGAGCGCGTCAATGCATTCGCCAACCGCCTGACCGATGCGATCTACAGCTATGGCACCGAACCGTCGATGGCCACCGCGTGGATTCCCGGCCATGGCCCGAAAATCAAAGCCGTGGTGTTCGACGCCAGTCATTTGCAGCACACCGACCAACTCAAGCAACTGCGCGAGTTTTTCCAGCCGTTGATGAAAAATCTTGAGCACAGCGCCCATGTGGTGATTCTTGGCCAAGCGCCTGAAACCCTGGAAGATCCGTTCGCCGCCAGCGCCCAACGGGCACTCGAAGGGTTTTCCCGCTCGCTGGCCAAAGAGCTGCGCAGCGGCGGCACGCTGCAGCTGATCTATGTTGGCGAAGGGGCCGAAGATCAACTGGAAGGTCCGCTGCGGTTTTTCCTTTCGCCGAAAAGTGCGTTCGTGTCCGGGCAGGTGATTCGCCTGACCGCGTGTGCGACACCGGTCACCGACTGGACACGGCCACTGGCTGGACGCAAAGCCTTGGTGACCGGTGCTGCGCGAGGCATTGGCGCCTCCATCGCCGAAACCCTGGCCCGCGACGGTGCGGACGTCATCCTGCTTGACGTGCCGCCGGCCAAGACCGATCTCGACGCCCTCGCCGCGCGTATCGGCGGCCGCAGCATCACCCTCGACATCTGCGCCGAGGACGCTGCCGCACAACTGATCGAACAGTTGCCGGACGGCCTCGACATTCTGGTGCACAACGCCGGGATCACCCGCGACAAGACGTTGGCCAACATGACCCCCGAATTCTGGGATGCCGTGCTGGCGGTCAACCTCAACGCGCCACAAGTGCTAACCAAAGCCTTGCTCGACAGCAGCACTCTGCACGACAACGCGCGAGTAGTGTTGCTCGCCTCTATCAGCGGAATTGCCGGCAACCGTGGGCAAACCAACTACGCCGCAAGCAAGGCCGGATTGATCGGTCTGGCGCAAGCCTGGGCGCCGACGCTGCTGGAACGCGGCATCAGCATCAACGCCGTGGCGCCGGGATTCATCGAAACCCAGATGACCGCACACATCCCGTTTGGCCTGCGTGAAGCCGGGCGCCGCATGAGCTCGCTGGGCCAGGGCGGCTTGCCGCAGGACGTCGCCGAGGCTGTCGCGTGGCTGGCGCAACCGGGTACCGGCGCGTTCACCGGGCAGGCGTTGCGGGTCTGTGGACAAAGTGTTCTGGGGGCTTAGACATGAGCATCGAATGGCACACACTGGACCGTGAACCGAGCCTTCCCGGGCTGTATGCGCGGGCAGCGACGCGACGCAAGATCACCGGCACGCAATTACCCGACAGCGGCTTGCGTTGCTGGGTTGATGTCGATGGCCAACGGCTGGCCGCCTACCGCAAGGTCTGCGGTTTTGCCGACGACGGTCTGTTGCCACCGACTTATCCACACGTCCTCGCGTTTGCCTTGCAGATGCAATTGCTCACGGCCAAGGACTTCCCGTTCCCGCTGCTGGGGCTGATTCATTTGCGCAACCGCATCCGTGTGTTGCGGCCGATGGGCGGGATCAGTCGCGCACAAATCAGCGTGCGGGTGCACAATCTGCAACCGCATCCCAAAGGCGCGACGTTCGATGTGTTGACCACGCTGGATGATCAACTCGGGCCGTTGTGGGAAGCCGAAAGCCAGATGCTCTGTCGCGGCGTTAAGCTCGATGGCGAACCGCTGGAGCAGCACTGGGAGCCTTCGCAATCGCTGGTGGAGGTGGCGAAGTGGAAAGCCCCGGCAGACATCGGCCGGCAATATGCCAAGGTCTCGGGCGACTACAACCCGATCCACTTGAGTGCGGCCAGCGCCAAGCTGTTCGGTTTCCCTACCGCTATCGCCCATGGTTTGTGGAACAAGGCGCGCACGCTCGCGGCGCTGGCCGATTATTTGCCCAAGGCCAACCTTGAAATCACCGTGTACTTTCGCAAACCGGTGCGACTGCCCAGCGAGGTGACACTACTCGCCACAGCCGCAGGCTCCAGCGGGGAATTGCAATTGGTGGGCACGCAGAATCTGGAGCATATGGTTGGGCGCTGGCAGCCGATGGGGTGACCTCATGCGCCGGGGAACACCCGTAAATTGTATATATATAACTTAAGTTTTCTTCCGGCTTTTGCCCTGACCCGAATAACACCGAGCCTTGATTTTCAAGGCTTTTTTTGGCGCGCTTATCGCTTGGGTATTAGTCCTTAGGCACTGCGAACAACCTATATATAAAGGCGTTAATACCATCTAGAGAATGGCGTGAAACAGCGCCCGGATCGAGATTGGCACCACGGACGAGGCATTGCCAGCGACAGACCGGCAAGCCATCGAAGACAACGAACGTTGTACCAGGTGCAAGGAATCTCAATCATGAAAACTCAAGACGTGTGGTGCAAATCAGCAATCGCTCTGGCATTGATCCTCTCCCTTGGTCTCGCTGGCTGCAGCAGCGGCGGTGGCGGCCATCACAGCAGCTCCGGCAGTTCTTCGCCAGACAGTTCAACCGCCGGCACTGGCGGGACTGGTGGCAGCGGTGGCAGCGGTGATACCGCTGGCACAGGTGGAACCGGTGGTACTGGCGGCACGGGCGGAACCGATCCGACCAACCCTACCAATCCGACAGACCCAACCGACCCGACCACCCCGACCAATCCTCCCGTCGCACGACTGGTGACCACCACCCTCGTACAGGATGTCGGCACAACCGTCAGTGGCCTCGGTGATGGCGTCGGCCAGATTGGCGACTCTTTGAGCACCGTTCCTGTGGTCGGTGGCGTCGTGCAGAGTGCGGCAAGAACCGCCGGCAATGTGGTCACGACCTTGGGTGACGGCGTCACCAACGGCATCGGCAAACTGGCCACCGACCCTAACGGCCTGACCACCACCGTGGCTTCGGTCGGTGGCGTGGTGCAGGATGTCGGCGACGGCGTGTCCGACCTCAGCGGCAAACTGGCAACCGCAACCAGTAGTGTTCCAGTGGTCGGCGGCGTGGTCACCAAAGTCGCACCGGTGCTCGACGGTGTCGGCCAGAAGGTCACCATGCTCGGCGATACCCTCAACACGACCCTCAGCAACGGCCCGACCAGCCAACTGACCAATAAACTCGGCAGCAGCCTGGTGCCGGTGATCGCCATGGTTGAAAGCACCACCGACAAAATCGGCGATGCCACAGGCCTGGGTGACCCACTCAAAGGCGTGGTCCAGAAAGTCGGCAGCACCGTTGACGGTGTCGGCGACAAGGTGACTGGCGCCGGCAACGGCAATGCGCTGACCAACACCCTCGGCGGCGCTTTGAGCAACGCGGGCACCGCCGCCGGCAAGGCTGGCGGCCTGGTGTCCAACGGCACCGGCTCCAGTGGCGGCGTGGGCGGTGGCCTTGGCGGTCTCGGTGGTGGCCTGGGCGGTACTGGCCTGCTGCAAACGGTCGGCGGCGCCGTCGTCAACGTGGGCACAGGCTTGAACGCCGGCAGCACCAATGGCGCCGTCAGTGCCGGTGGCGTGACGGCGGGCGGGCTGGGCAATGCTGTCGCCTCGCTGAACACTGTCCTCGGTGGCTCGGGTAGCCCGATCACCTCCACAACCGCGCCGTTGGCCGCGCTCGGCAACAATGTCGGCGGTGCACTCAACCCGGTCACCAGCGCAGTCACCGGCCTGACGCAACAGGTTGGCGCCGCCACGGGTCTGGGCAGTCCTGTGGCCAGCCTCACCGGCCAAGCCGGCAGCGCAGTGAGCAATCTCGGCGGTGCGATTGCCGCCACTAATAACCCGGTCACCACCGCTGTGGGGGGCCTGGTCAGCAACGTCGGCGGTGTCGTCACTGCCGCTGGCGGTCTGGTCAACGGAGGCACCGCCAGCGGCGGCACCACCGGTGGTCTGGGCGGTGTTCTGGGTGGCCTGACCGGCGCTCTGGGTGGTAACAAACACTAAATTGCACCTGGCCGATTCGACGGCCGCACATACAGCGCCTACTCTTGGTTGAGGGCGGAAGATTCCTACGAGTCTTCCGCTTTTTTCTTAGGAGAACATCAGCCCTGCGCTGTGATCTGACCACGGAGTGTCCTATGCGCTTTATGGCATCCCTGCTGTTCCTCAGTCTCAGTTCCGCCGCCCTCGCCGACACCCTCCCCAGCTTCCTCAATAGCAACGAAACCATTCGCAACCTGCCCGTCCCCAATCTACCGGCAGACGCCTATCGTCCGACGGCTACGCCGCTGCAAGTGCCTGACCCCGGCGCAGCCGCCGCACAGCCATTGATGATGCAGACCAAAGTCAATCTCAAGACCGTGCAGATCGAAGGCGGCACGATCTATCCGCTCAACGAATTGGCCGACATCTACAAACCACTGATCGGCCACCAGAGCAGCCTCGCCGATCTGATCGAAGCCACGCGCAACATCACCCGGCGCTACCAGCAGGACGGCTACCTGCTGTCCTACGCGTTCCTGCCACAACAGAACTTCGACGACGGCGTGGCGCGCGTTGTGTTGGTCGAAGGCTATGTTCGCGACATACAAATGCAGGGCGACGTCGGTCGGGTCAAAGGCCTGCTCGACAAACTGGCGGCGAAAATCCAGGCCGAACGGCCACTGACCCGCAAGACTTTCGAGCGCTACACCACGCTGATGACGCGCATTCCCGGCGTCACCATTCAGGCCCAGGTGCCGCCTCCCGGCACCACCGATGGCGCCACGACGCTGGTCGCCCAGGCCAGCCGCAAACCGTTCACCAGCACACTCAGCACCACCGAAGACAACCGCAACGGCACACAAGCCCTGCTCGGCGTCAGCAGCAACTCGCAAACGTCCATGGGCGAACAACTGACCCTCAGCGGCCTGTTCCCACCGGGTGACGACCACGAGCATTACTATCGCCTGGACTACAACCAGTTCCTCGATAGCGAGGGTACGCAACTCGCCCTGTCCGCCTCCCGCTACCGTGCCGACCCCGGCACCAACGTGTTGCTCGACAATGGCCTGCAACTCAAACCGCACCGTGAGAATGATCGCTACTCGATCGGTTTCACCCTGCCGCTGATTGCAGCGTCCAACGAACTGCTGACCGCCGGCTCGCGGCTCTACGCGGTCAACGACAAGACCCGCTATAAAGTGATCGGCTACCCGCTGAGCGTCGAGGAGCGCACCGACATCCGCGCCCTCGCCTTCGAAAGCGACTGGCGCAAGGCCGATGCCCGGCAACTGCGCATCCTCAGCGGCGGCCTGTATCAAGGGCTGGACAGCATGGGGGCGAAAACCAACAACAGCGCGCTGGACCTCAATTTCTTGCGTCTGCGCCTGTCCGGGGTGCAAAGCGACAAGTTCCTCGACAACTGGCAAGGCGTGCTCTCGGCTGCGTTGTACTGGAGCGACGACACCTTGCCCGACAGCGAACGCGCGGTATTTGGCGGGCAGAATTTCGGTCGCGGCTACCCCGACGATCAGGCGTCCGGCGACAAGGGCTGGGGGGTGGCGTACGAGGTCAACTACAGCTTCAACCGCGACGGCAATTGGCTGCGCATCCTGCAACCCTACGTGGTGCTCGATCGCTCGCGCAGTTGGTTCAATAAACTCCCGGTGCAGGCCAACAATCTGTCGTCGGCGGCGGTCGGGCTGAGGTTCGGCGATGCCAAGTACTACAACATTTCGTTGGAGGCGGCGAAGGCAATGTCGGACGAAGCGCTGGACACATTCAACCGCCGGGCACGGTACAGCATCAGTTTCAGTTATCAGTTATAGAACCGGTTGTCGCCTGTCAGAACGCTTTCGCGAGCAAGCCCGCTCCCACAGGGGTATGCACTTCAAATCGTGGAATGCATTTCAACCTGTGGGAGCTGGCTTGCTCGCGAAGAACGATAACGCGGTCAGCCTGCAAGTCAGGTCGGCGGGTCTAACCGATCCAGCGCCCGGTTCACCGCCAGTTCGGCGAGCATGACCATCTGCGCGATGCCTAACACTGTGCTGCGCTGCGAACCGCTCAGCTCATTGGCAAAGTTGTTGGCCGACGCGCTGGCGCTGGCCAGTGATTCGCAGGCGTGGGCGAGCAGGCTTTCGGTGTCGACGCTCGGATTGACGAGGAACATCGTGCTCGATTGTCGGGGTTTGACGGGATCGGGGCTGAGGTAGATATCGAGCGCGCGCTTGATGGCTTCCCGGCTTTTCGCCTGGTCATCGGCGCGCAGGGCTTCGGCCAGAGGGGTAGTGGTTTCGAGGGGGGGATCGGGAATCAGCTTGTCCATTAAAACAATTCTCCACAGTCGTCTGCGCCACTCATTGCCATTCTCACGGGGCTAAGAGGTGGCAGCTATATGCGGGGTGAGAATACCGGTTATGGACACCCGGCCAGACCGAAGTCTGCCCGCACACAGCCGCCATGACGCATTTACCGACAGCGAAGCTGGCGGCGATTATGCGTGCACAGATACTGAATGACCATAAGTTGCCGGGTTCTCACACCCGATCGCTGAGGTGTCAGCGACCGCCCAAGACTAGTGAGCGCACGTCCGACGGACAACCTGAAAACTTTGTGGGAAGGCTCCGTAAAATTCACACATGTTTAAACATCTGAAAGTGATGGGTTGACTGCACGGGCCTCTTCGCGAGCAAGCCCGCTCCCACAGGGGTATGCACTTCAAATCGTGGAATGCATTTCAACCTGTGGGAGCGGGCTTGCTCGCGAAGAACGATAACGCGGTCAGCCTGCAAGTCAGGTCGGCGGGTCTAACCGATCCAGCGCCCGGTTCACCGCCAGTTCGGCGAGCATGACCATCTGCGCGATGCCCAACACGGTGCTGCGCTGCGAACCGCTCAGCTCATTGGCAAAGTTGTTGGCCGCCGCGCTGGCGCTGGCCAGTGATTCGCAGGCGTGGGCGAGCAGGCTTTCGGTGTCGACGCTCGGATTGACGAGGAACATCGTGCTCGATTGTCGGGGTTTGACGGGATCGGGGCTGAGGTAGATATCGAGCGCGCGCTTGATGGCTTCCCGGCTTTTCGCCTGGTCATCGGCGCGCAGGGCTTCGGCCAGAGGGGTGGTGGTTTCGAGGGGGGGATCGGGAATCAGCTTGTCCATTAACAGCTCCTACTTGGTTAAAGGAGCCACCTGTTGTCGTTTCCACACAACAAAAAGGTGGCAACTGTGCGCAGGGTGGAAATACCGATAAGTAGGCAATCGGCCAGACCGAAGTCTGCCCACGCACAGCCGCCGCGACGCAGTTTGCAGACGAACGAAGACGTCGGCAACGATTACGGTGCTGATGCAATGCATCTACTTAGAATTCAGGTTTCCACACCCGATCGCTGAGGTGTCAGCGACCGCCCAAGACTAGTGAGCGCACGTCCGACGGACAACCTGAAAACTTTGTGGGAAGGCTCCGCAAAATTCACACATGTTTAAACATCTGAAAGTGATGGGTTGACTGCACGGGCCTCTTCGCGAGCAAGCCCGCTCCCACAGGGGTATGCACTTCAAATCGTGGAATGCATTTCAACCTGTGGGAGCGGGCTTGCTCGCGAAGAACGATAACGCGGTCAGCCTGCTGAATACTGTCAGCCACCGCCCCCCGTTCCACTGCTGACCTTGCCACCCTGCTCCTGATCGAAAAACGGCGGGATCTCATGCTGGTAGCTTTTCAGCCAACGCTGCATCACCAGCTCGCGCTCAGTCGGCGTGAGTGTTTGAGGTTTTGGCGAAGCCACTTTGTTGCGGCTTTGCAGCAGCAGCCAGCCTTCGGTTTCCTGTTGCTGGGCCGAGGCCGGGCCGGCGTCGATGGCGTGACTGGTGAGCGGCAGGGCCAGCAAGCCCAGGCAAACAATGATGGTTTTCATCGCGGGTCTCCTTATTTGAGCATCGCCGTAACGGCGGCGGGAGATGGGCTCGGCACTTTGAGTTTTTCCGCGCGACTCTGTGCTTCGCTGAACTGCGCGGGGCTCAGGCCGAGGCGGCTGACCAGTTCGGCGGCGCGGTTCCAGTCATCCTGATACAGCAACAGCGTCACCAGATTCAGCGCGGCCAATTGATCGCTCTGCTTGAGTTCCATGGCCGTGAGGAATTCAAAGCGCGCGTCTTCGATACGCAATTGATTGAGGTAGACCACCCCCAGATCGTTGCGGATTTTTTCGTCGGTCGGGGCCAGGCGTGCAGCGCGTTGCAGGTGCGCCTGCGCCTGGCCGTAGTCGGACTTCGCGGCCGCGAGTTGGCCCAGACCATGTTCGGCTTCGGCCGCCAGGCATGTGCCGAGCAAGCTGCGATACAAAGGTTCGGCCTCGCTGCGGCCGAGCAAGCGGTGAACCCTGGCCTTGCGCAGACGCACGTCGGCGAGGTTGTCCGGCAGGCTTTGCAGGTTGGCCAGACTGGCGTGGAGCTTGCCTTCGTTGGCCATGTCGTCGGCCAGGTTCAGCGACAGTTGCTGATCGGAACTCAACTTGCCGCAACTGGCGCTGTTGGTCAGCGCCTCCCAGGGGTTTTGCCCGGTGTTGGCACAGCCACCGAGCAACAACAGGCAAACACCAGCCATCATTGCTTTCATCACCACTCCTTCATGCCCCCAATGCCTTGGCCAGGGCGGTGAAGCCCGGGCCGGCCAGGACGATCAATAATGCAGGGAAGAGAAACAGCATCATCACGACGGACATTTTTGCCGACATCTTCGAAATGTATTCCTGCAGGCGCGTGAGGCGCCGGTCATCGAGCAGTTGCTTGAGCGACAACAGCGATTTCATCGCTCCACCGCCCTGATGCAGCAACTGCTGGAGAATCACGCAGGTGTCGGTGAACTCATCCACCGCCAACAGTTGCGTGGCCTTGTTCAGTTCTTCGCCCAGTTCAAGGCCCGAGTCGACCCGGGCCAGCACCAGGCGCAATTCATGAGTCAGCACGGGGAGCAACGCTTGGCCTTCATGGCTCAGCACACGCAGTGCCTGCTCCACGGCCATGCCGGACTCGAAGAGGATGCGCAGCAACGGAATAAACGTGCCGATCTCACTGGCCAGTTGTTTCTGTCGCTGGGCAACGGCCATCACCAGCAACCGCTTGGGCAGCAGGTAGCCGACGCCGAGGGCGAACAACGGCGCGATCCATTGTTTTTCCACGGTGGGGAAAAACACCGATTGCAACAGCACTGCCAGGGCCAGCATCAGCAACGGCGCACCGATCTGACACGCAGCGAACAGCGAACGCTGTCGTGCGCTGCGCCAGCCGAGACGGCTGAGCAGGGTTTGCGTTTCGTTGTCGAGCTTGACGCTGTGCTGCCCGACCTTGCTCTCGCCGAGCGACTGCAACAGGTTGCCGAGGCTGTTTTCGCGAATCAGGTCGCCGTCCAGTCGACGGATGATTTGCCGCGCGCGGCGACGCTGCTCCAGCAGATGGGCGATCAGTAACACGGCGGCGCCGAGCAACAACAAGGCGCTGATCATCAGAGGCGTCGTCATAGGCTGCGCAACATCCGCCAGAGCAACAGACTGCCGATCACCTGCATGCCGAACGCCGTGGCGAGCATTCGCTGCCCGGACGGATCGTGCCACATGGCGACCAGATAAACCGGATTGGCCATCAGGAAATACCCGGCCATGGCAATCGGCAACAATCCCAGCACCCACGCGGTGAGGCGGGTTTCACCGGTCATGGCGCGCAATTGGCGCGCAGCCTGATCGCGTTCGCGGATCATCTTGATCAGGTTTTCAAGCAACTCACTGGCATTGCCGCCATAGCGATGATTGACCTTGAGGCCGAGGGCGAACAGACGAAACTCGTCTCGCTCGTAGAGTTCGGCCAGATCCGACACCGCGTCCGGCAAACTCACCCCTAACTGGACGTTGCGCTGCACCCGGCCCATGGCGTTTTTCAGCGGTTCTTCGCTGGCCTCGATGCCACCGAGCACCGCGTCGGCCAACGTGCGACCCGACTTCAGGCTGCGCACGGTGTAATCGAGCAGTTGCGGCAGTTGCTCGATCATCCGTCGCAAGCGCCGTTGGTAGCGCCAACTGACGTACAACCGCACGGCCACTGGCGGCAACACCACCATCACCAGTACACCGATCCATCCGGCAAGCGCCAGACTAAGCACGATGGCGAACATCCAGAGCAGGATCCATGCACCAAGACGTTCGGTCGGCCGCCCCAGACCCGCGCGCAAGAAGGCCCGTTCAAGGCCCGCCCAACGCGTTGGTGGTGCGTTTTCATGCGGCTGTCCCTCATTCAATCGCTCCATCACACGAGTGGCACCGCTCAGACGCCATGCCTTATAGAACAGACGCATGGATTGCCCGAACAATGCCAGACTGAGCAAGTACGGCAGCAGCGCTTTAAGCATGCCGTGGCCCTCAGTGCGCGAGCGTCGATTCGTGGCGCAGCTTGTCGCCGGCCGGGTTGACCGCCTCACGCAGAAAACCGAAGCCTGTGCGCCGGTCGAGGCGGAACAAGGTGTTGGTGACGTAGACGTCTTCGCGCACGCCCACCACTTCCACCACTTCGCTGACGCAGCGCCGACCATCGGGCAGGCGCGTCAGTTGAATCACCACATCCAGCGCGGCGCAGATCATCTGGCGCAGGGTGCGTTCGGCGATGGCGCGGCCGGTCAGGCCCACCAGGGTTTCCAGGCGCAGCAAGGCGTCCTGGGCATTGTTGGCGTGCACGGTACTCATGGAGCCGTCGTGACCGGTGTTCATTGCCGTCAGTACATCAACCACTTCAACGCCACGGATCTCGCCCAGGATGATCCGGTCGGGACGCATCCGCAGGGCGTTGCGGATCAGGTCGCTGGCCTTGACCTCGCCATGGCCCTCGGCATTCGGTGGCCGGGTTTCCAAGCGCACGACATGCGGGTGGCCGAGTTGTAATTCGGCGACATCTTCAATGGTCACGAGGCGTTCGCTGGGGTTGATCAACTGGCTGAGAATGTTCAGTAGCGTGGTTTTGCCCGTACCGGTGCCGCCGCTGATGAGAATGTTGCAGCGCTTGCCCACCGCCTCCTGAATGAAATCGTAGATCGCCTGATCGATGGTTTGCATCGCCATCAGGTCAGTGCTTTTGAGCATGTCCTTGCGAAACTTGCGGATCGACAGGCATGGGCCGTCGAGGGCAATCGGCGGGATGATGGCGTTGACCCGGCTGCCATCGGGCAGGCGCGCATCGACCATCGGTGACGACTCGTCCAGACGCCGACCGAGCGGCGCCAGGATGCGCTGCATGACGCGCTCAACGTGGTGAGCATCAATGAAACGCAGGTCACTGAGGTGCAGCAGGCCATCGCGTTCGATAAACACTTTGTGCGGGCCGTTGACCAGAATCTCCGTCACCGAACTGTCGCGCAGCAGCACTTCGAGCGGGCCGAAGCCGGTCAGTTCATCAACGATTTCTTCGGCCAGACGCTCCATTTCATAACGGGAAATCGCCAGGTGCAGGCGTGCGATGTATTCGGCGACTTTGTCGATGACGAATTGCGCCAGCACCTGACGCGAGCCCTCCAGCAGGTTTTTCCCGGACTCTTCGATGGCGTCGATGATGTAGCGGTGCAGCACCAGTTTCAGGCCATCGTGATCGGTATTACCGGTCGCCTGGCGCTGTGGGCCGCCAAACAATTGCTCGCCGTTCATGAGGTGCCTCGCAAGCGGTCGAACCAGGTGACCTTCGGTTTGGTCAGGCCTTCAGAGCGTTTGGCCAGGCACTCACCGAGGGTGCGCAGGCTTTGGCTGAGGGCTTCGCGCGGCGCCAGTTCGAACAGGGTCACGCCTTGATTTTTGGCGTTGAGGCGCAGTTCCGGGCTGTAGGCGAGCACGGCGATCACTTCCAGGCCGAAGGTTTTGCCCAGTGCCTCTGAGTCGGGCGCAACGTTGCGCAGGTAGCGATCCACCAGCAAGCGGCCGTGGTCGAGTTTCACGCCTTTCTCGCGCCACTGGTTCAGCACCGCCAGATTGCGCCGGCAGTCGAGCACGTTCTGGTCGGTGTACCACAGCAACTTGTCGCAATGGCTGACAAAGGTGCGCAGCGCTTCGCTGTCAGGCTGGCCGGTGAGGTTGACCACGATGTGCTGGAAGTGTTGGCGCAAGGCGCTGAGCAACATGTAAAGCTCCGCAGTGCTGGTGCGCTCCAGCGGCTCATCGGCAGGGGCATAGGCGAGAATGCGCAGACCGGCTTCGGTGCTGGTGAAGGCGCTGTCGATCAGGGTCGCGTCGAGGCGTCGCAAGTGGCGCAACGCATCGCCGAAATGGAATGAACTCTCCAGCCCCAGCAAGGCCAGACTGTCACCGTGGGGCAGCCCCAGATCCAGCAACAGGGTTTGTTGACCACTCTTCTGCACCACCAGCGCCATATGGTTGGCCAGCAGCGCGCCGTCAGCATCGCTTTGCACACCGTAGAGCACAGTCAGCCCACCCAACGGGGTGTTCGGCGTCACCGCCGGCAGACGTTTACTCAGGCGCCGCACCAGCCCGGCGACTTCGCTGGAACGTGAGCCGTAGGCAACAAAGTCTCGCGCGCCGGCCCGCATGGCATTGAGTACAAGCTGATTGTCCATGCCGTCACCGAGGGCGACGATGGCGAGCATCGGTTTGGCTTCCAGAACGCCTTCGATCAGCGCGCTCTGGGCCACCAGATGTTCGGGGTCGAGTCCGACGAAGACGAGGCTGGCGCAGGTGACGTCGACCAGCGCCAGCAGCTCATCAAGACTGCCGCCACCAGCACTGACCACCTGCCCCAGCGGTGCTAGCGCGCCTTGCAGCCACTCAAGATCGGTGTCGTTACGGGTGATGGCGAGGAAGGTCTGATTCAGGCTCTGGCTCATTGCGATAATCCGCTGCGTTTATCGAAGTTGCCGTTTTCAAGGAAGTACAGGCGATACCAGTTGGGGTCGTAGTTGCGCAGTTTTTCCCCGGGCAGCGAAGGCAGTGGTGCATTGACCGCCAGGGGTTGAACCAGGTGCGGGGTGACGATCATCAGCAGTTCACGCTCCTCGCGGTTGATTGATGAATTGCGGAAAAACGCGCCGATCACCGGAATGTCACCCAGCCCTGGAAATTTGCTCACCTGGGAAGCGTTTTGCGTGCTGATCAAGCCGCTGATCACGAAGCTCTCGCCGTCGGCCAGCGAGATGCTGGTATCGGTGCGGCGGATAGTGAAGGCCGGCACTGTGGTGCCACCAATGGTCACGCCGTTGTTGTAATCGAGTTCACTGACTTCAGGGGCGACCTTGAGGGCGATGCGGTCACGGCTGACCACGGTCGGGGTCAGCGTCAGACGAATGCCGAATTCCTTGTATTCGATGGAGTAGCTGTTGCTGTTGGCGCTGGGCACCGGGATCGGGATTTCACCGCCGGCCAGAAAACTCGCGCTCTGACCGCTCAACGCCACCAGGCTCGGGCGCGCCAGGGTGTAGGCGAAACCGCTGCCCTCCAATGCGTTGACGATGCCGAGAAATTTACTGCTGCCGCCGCCCCAGACAATGTTGAACATGTCGTTGGCCAAGGGAATGTTCGGCGCAGTGATCGGCACCGTACCCGGCCTGACTCCGGTGCCGGGCACCGTGCCGGGAGCGCCGACCAGGAAGTTGTTCGAGCCTTTGCCGTAAATCGAGGTGCCGGCCTCTTTGAGTTTGGTACGGCTGACTTCAACAAAACGGATGTCGGTCTGCACCTGCGAGGGCAAGGTCGGATCATCCGTGGCCGGCAGGGAAACGGTCTTCATCGCCGCACTGGCCTTACCTTGCACGAACACCATGCTTTGCCGTGGAGCACTGGCGCAGGCCGTCCAGATCATCAGCGTGGTTGCGCCGGGCCCAACGCCTGTGAGCAACACGGCCTTATCGCCGGTGGCACGCACATCGGCGATTTTCGGATCGCCTACGGCGACACGCGTGATCGCCACCGGCGATTGCAACGCCTGCTGCAAACCTTCGCCGACTTCCAGCACCGAGGGCAATGGACCCAACGTGGCGCAATTGCCGGTGGCGGCGCCGGCGCTGCCGATCGAGGTGACACTCAGCAGCGAGGCCCAGAGCAAACCGTTGAACAGAGGCGTAAAGCGTATGCGCATGTAAAGGCGTCCTTGCTCGATTCAGGGTGTGGTTTGGGCGGTTTCAGCACCGCGGATGACTTCAACGGCGGGTTTGCGTGGGCCGGGCTGGCCGGCCACGGCCATGGGTTTGGGCGGTAGGGTCTGGGACAGTTGACTGAACTCGATCAGTTCGCGGCGAGGCGTGTCGAGTTGGGTAGCGACATTGTTTTCGCCCGCCCAGTATTTCGCCAGTTGCTGTTCGTCCGCGCTGCGCACGGCAAGGCGCAGGACACCGGCGCTGGACGCCAGCATCAAGCGGCTGACCAGCGGCTCTGGCACGGCCAGCAGTACGCTGCGGGCGGCCAGGCGCTGTTGTTCCTGTTTGAGTCGCTCCTCATCACTGCGTGCGGGACCTGCAGGCTGGCCGTCGTTGGTCAGGCCCAACTGGCTGCCGACGCCGAGCACACGCACTGCCGACACCACCTGTTGTGCCGAGGGCTGTGGATTGTTTTCGTCCTTGCGCAGGAACAGCAGCACGTCGACGTAATCGCCGGGGGCCAATTGCCCGCCGGCGTTGATGACTTCGTCCACCGCCACCGCCACCGCCCGTTCGCCGGGGCGAATCATGCGGGCCAGTGAACTGCCGGATTCGAAGCTCTCGTCACTCAGCCAACTGCCCGCGTTCAAGTGCCGCCAAGGCGCCCGGCCGATGACGTGATCGACATTGCCCAGGCTGCCGGCAGGCGCGGTGCGAAGTTTCTCCACGGCAACGTCGGCGGCGGTGATTTTCACGAACGGCGGGATGTCTCGCAGCAGCACCACGACGGGCTGACGCGTCGGGTCTTCCACAGGTTCGGTTTTGACGGCTGAAGGCACCACAGGCTCAGTGGCGGGGGTAGCGACCGGTTCAGCGACCGGTGCCCGGCTCAAGGTAAGCCCCCAATATCCGGCAATGATGGCGCCCACCAAAAACAACCCGGCCAGACCCAGAGTGACGCGACTGTTCATGACGGCTCTCCCTTTCCCGCAGCGCTTTGTCTCTCATGCAATGTCCCGTGAATTCCAACGAGATAACTTCGCAATCAGGCAGCTATGAACAAGTAACTATTTCGCTATTTAACCGTAGCGCAGGCAGAACAAAACGCCATTACGAAGTGGGAAATATCCAGCAAAAGTAGAGGTCTAACGCGCCAAATGTCGTTTTCTGCCGTTAAACGGCGCCCTACTACTTAGGTGTTAATCCGTTCTTACAGTTGAAGGGGTGGCAATTGCCAACAATGCTGAGGGTGGCACAGGGAAATCATGTTGCGAACGCGCAACACCTGGTGTGCCCCAAGGAGATTGCTTATGTCGTATTCCAAGGCTGCTCAAAAAATCAAATCTCACCTCGCCCTCTTCAAAGGCTTGGGCAAAGACACTGAAGGTGCGTCCGCCATCGAGTACGCGCTGGTCGTCGGCCTGGTGGCGCTGGTGATTGCCGCATTCGGCAACGGTATAGGCACCGCGGTCACCACCATCCTGACCACAATCCAGACCGCCCTCACCTGATCGGACCGATAACTTGTCAATACGCCCATTGGGTTCTACCGTCAGCACTCAGTCCATTGCAGGTGTTGCCCATGAACTCTTCCTACACTCCGCGCCAGCAGTTGCTCCTCGTCGACGATGAGGAGGACGCACTGCTGGAGCTGGCGGAGTTGCTGGAGGGTGAAGGCTTCACCTGTCATACCGCCACGTCGGTGAAGCTGGCCCTGCACCATCTGACCCGCCACCCGGATATCGCCCTGGTGATCACCGATCTGCGCATGCCCGAAGAAAGTGGCATGTCGCTGATCAAGCGGCTGCGTGAACACACTTCACGCCAGCATTTGCCGGTGATCGTGACATCCGGGCATGCCGACATGGAGGATGTCAGCGATATGCTGCGCCTGCAGGTGCTGGACCTGTTCCGCAAACCGATCTATCACGTACGGTTGCTGGAAACCCTGGACAACCTGTTTCCCAAGTCCAAAGCCCACATCGTTTGAGGTAGTTGACCCCGCATAACACCGGGGTCAGAGGGGATCAGTGTGCGGTCACCCGTTGACGCATGCCCGAATTGCTCGGCGACAACGCCAGCGCCAATTGGGTGCGGTTGTGCATGTGCGTCAGGCGCAAGACCTGCGACACATAGAGCTTGACTGTGTTCTCGGTAATCCCCAGTTCACAGGCAATCTGGTAGTTGGTCTGGCCCTTGCCCACCAACCGTGCGACATCGAGCTGGCGTGGCGACAATTGATTGAAAATCGCCGGCATCTCCACCCCTTCTCCATCACTCGACGCGTCTTCACTCATCGTCGAAGGTCCGCGGCGTACTTTGTCGAGGTCCTGGTAAAGATCGTCGATCGACTCGGACAGGTATTGCAGCTTTTGATTGAGGTGGCCCAACTGCAGGGTTTTCTGCCGTTCCCGCAACGCCGTTTCCTGACGCTGCAAACCTTCGAGCAGTTCGTCCAGGTCAATGGGCTTTTGGTAGTAATCGGCAATGCCGGCACGCAAGGCCTTGATCACGTCCTGCTTGTCGGCGCGCCCGGTCAGCATGATGGCCTCGAAGACCCGATGTTTACCCGACAACCGCTGCAGTTCCTGCACCAGTTCAATGCCGTCCATGTCCGGCATGTGCAGGTCGCACAGCACCAGGCCAATGGCGGTGTCCTCGGTGAATTGTTCAATGGCCTGCTTGCTCGACTCGCAAGGCACGCAACGGTAGCCACTGCTCTCGATGAATTCGCAGAGTTCCTCGACAATCAGCGGTTGATCGTCGACCACCAGCACCTTTACAACAGATGTAAGCTCGTTCACATGCCACTCCATGCCCGGGCCAAAGACTGACCGTTCCTGTACTTACAGCACGCTGCCGTACAAACACTGATTTGAAAGTAGACCCACTTTCCGACTATGTACATAGCAGTACTGACAAGGGGCGACTAATGGAACCACAACAAGGTGAGCATTGAGCCTGCCAGCGCGAACGGTGCAAATGGCAGCTTTTTTGACGCTTCAGGCTCCATATATCGAAGACGTTCTCTAAGCCTTTGACTCATATGCAACCAGAGCTTTGGCCCCAGCAGGACCCAGATTGCACTGGCGAGCGCCGCGCCGATAAACACCCCGAGCAGGTGAGCACCGTCCGTCGCAACACCAAAGGCTGTCATTAGTTTCACATCGCCTGCGCCAAAACGTTTCAGCGCATAACCGGGAAGGGTGAACGCCAAGGCCAGCAGCACCGCCCAGGCTCCCTGAACCGCTTCGGCGCCGAGCCAAGTGTTGCCGGTCGTCAGTAGATAAACGGTGGCCAACCCTCCAACACCCAAAGTCAGGCCGTTACCGATATGCCGTTGTCGGGCATCCTGCGCCGCGCAAAGTGTCAGCCAGATCAGTAGGACAAAGATGTGCATGCGGTAAAAAACGTCCGTTTTGGCTGAATGATTCTATGCTGATATTAAGCAGTGAATGTCAGGGTAGACGCACTCATGAAATCCAGCCTCCCCCGCAAGCAAAAAGGCGCTGTCGCCATCGAATTCGCCTTGGTGTTCATCGTGTTCTTCGCCGTGTTTTATGGCTTGGTCAGCTACAGCCTGCCGCTGTTGCTGATGCAGTCGTTCAATGAGTCCACTGCCGAGGCCGTGCGCCGCAGCGTGGCGCTGGATCCGGCCTCTGCCGATTACTCAACCACCGTCATCACCACGGCCCGTACCGAGCTGACCCGCCAATTGGCTTGGCTGCCCGGCGCATTGAATTTCGATGCGGCCACCGACAGCAACATCACCTATGTCGGCGGCGTACTGACGGTGACGGTCAACTACCCCACCGCCAAGCTCAATCAGGCGCTGCCGTTTCTGGTGCTGCCCGGCATCGGTTCGGTGCCGCGTCTGCCAGCGACATTGAGCGCGTCTTCGAGCCTGCAGTTTTGAGTTCCGGTGACAAGCTGTTCGCTCGTCTGCTCAATCGACAACCCGAGACGCCACAGCCTCTGGACAGCCCTGTGGTGCCGAGTGTCGGCCTGCAGCTGTATCTGGATGGCGAAGGCCACGTCAATCATTTGAGCGGCCCCTTGCGCCATGTGCTGGCGCAGCGGATGTCCGGCCCCCAGCCCGCGCGTCTGCTGGAGTATGTGTTGCCCTACAGCAGCCTGGCGATAGAGGGTCGCCCCGCCGACTGGCAAGGACAATTACTCGACCTCGATTTTTTCAGCCAGAACGGTGCACCGCTGCACTTGCGCGGCTGGGTGCAGGCCCAAGGCGATGGCTGGCTTCTGCAGTTGCTGGACATCGGTGACTTGCTGGGTGAGCGGCTTCAGGCGCGCAATCGTGAGCAATGCCAGTGGCTGGCCACGCAGATGCGCGATCAATTGCGGTTGTGCAGCCTTGCGCGCCTGCCCGATGTGCTTGGCGAACAACTGCAACGCTTGAGCCAGCAGTGGCACATTCCGTCTCTGGCAGTGGCCCTGCTCGATGAGCAGGGCCAGGGCTGGCAGATTCATCAGCATTACGCAGCGCCAGATGCACCGCAGATGTGGCATGACCAGCAACGATTGGGAACCGGGCTCGACAGCCTCAACGGTGCGTTACCACAACGTTTGCTGGCCAGCGAACAGCCACGCCTGAGTGCACTGTTCGGTCTCGACGAAAGCTTCGCCGTGCCTTACCGCGACGCCCAAGGTGTGGCGGCGTGGTTGCTTTGCGCAGGCTACAACGCGAAGCAACAGGCGCCGGACTTGAACGATCACGACTGGCTGCTGTTGGCCGCTGCCGTGGCCGCCCCTCTGCTGGAGCGCCTGCGCGAGCATCACCATCACCAGCAACTGGAGCGCCTGGAGATTCTGCAAGCATTGCTCGGTACGGGTTGGTGGGAGATGACCCACGACGGCGCCGAAATACAGTTGGCCCCGGTACTGGTCGCCAGTCTGGATGTGAAAGCTGAGCGGCTGCCGATTCAGGACTGGTTCGATCATGTGCATCCTGCCGACCGGGATGAGCTGCGCAGTCGCCTGCAAGCCTTGCAGGGGGAAGGCACCCCGTTGGAGGTGTGCGTGCGCCTGCAACGCAGCGATCAACCACAGCCGCTGTGGTATCGCCTGCAAGGTCGCTCTTTGGGCATCGGTACCGAGCGAAGGCTGGTGGGTTTCATGCTCGACATCAGCGACATCAAGAATCAACAGCAACAGGCCGCCGCCGCCCATGCGCGCCTGGACAATCTGATCGCCAGCGCCCCCGCCGTGATCTACGTGCAACGCTACGTCGAGGGGGCGCTGCAACCGACCTTCTTCAGCGCCAGCCTGCAACCCTTGCTGGGCTGGACGCTGACCGACTGTGACGATGGCCGACTGGTGGAACACATACACCCCGAAGACCGTCCTCGCTATTTCGAACGCACGCGGCAGTTGCTGCGCGAAGGCTCGGTGAGCGCGCGATATCGGATGCTCGACCGCCAAGGCAACGCACACTGGCTGCTCGACGAAGCCAAACTGCTGCGCGACGACTTGGGCCTGCCGGTAGAGGCCGTAGGTTTATGGCTGGACGTCACCGAAGCGACCCTCGCCGCCGAGCAAATCAAGACCAGCGAAGAGCGCTACCGGATGCTGGTGGAAGATTCCCCAGCGATGATTTGCCGCTACCGCCCGGACTTGACCCTGACCTTCGGCAATCGGCCCTTGGCGACTTATCTGGAATGCACAGCGGAGCAGTTGCCCGGGGTAAACCTGGGCAACTGGATGTCGGACGAACAGCGCCAGGCGTTCGTCCAGCGCTTGGCACAACTGACCCCGCAACTGCCAGTGAGCACCGCTGAGATCAATCTGCGCCTGCCCGGCCGCGAACACGCGTGGTGGGTCTGGTCGGATCGTGGGGTATTCGATGAGCACGGGCAACTGATCGAGGTACAAGCCGTGGGTCGCGACAACACCGAGGTGCGCCGCTCGCAACAACAACTGACCCAGAGTGCGAAAATGGCCACCCTCGGCGAAATGGCCACCGGCCTGGCCCACGAGATCAACCAGCCGCTGAACGTGATGCGTATGGCCATCGTCAATGTGCTCAAGCGCTTGAACAATGGCGACGCGCAGATCGACTACCTGACCGACAAGCTCAATCGCATCGACGCCCAGGTTCAACGGGCAGCGCGGGTGGTGGATCACATGCGCGTGTTCGGGCGCCGCTCGGAAATCGAACAGCATCCGTTCAACCCCCTCGACGCCATTGAAGGCACGTTGTCGCTATTGTCCGAGGGCTTGCGCGGTAAAGGCGTCGAGTTGCGTATCAAAGAGGCCGGTTTTGAAGTCCAGGTGCGCGGTTACGTCGATCAACTTGAGCAGGTGCTGATCAATCTGATGGTCAACGCCCGCGACGCTTTGCTCGGCAAACGCGAGGCTGACCGCGACTTCCAGCCATGGATAGCGGTCTATGCCGAGTGCGATGAGCATGTGGTGCGGCTGTGGGTCGAGGACAACGGCGGCGGTATTGACCCGCGCTTGATTGAACGGATTTTCGAACCGTTTTTCACCACCAAACCAGTCGGCGTCGGCACCGGGCTGGGGTTGTCGGTCAGCTACGGCATCGTCGACAACATGGGCGGACGCCTGAGCGTGCGCAATGGTGACGAGGGCGCGCGGTTTTGTATCGAGCTGCCGATGGCCGAGGACGATCAGATCACCAGATAGGCCTTGCCGGTCTGGCCACAGGTCATATTGGCGCCGACATCGACAGCCATCAGGTTGATGCCAAGACTATTTAGCAAGTTGTTGAGCAACGGATCGAGCAGCGGACTCAACAGGTTGGTGATCAGCGGTTGGAGAATGCTGGCGACATCACTTATCGAACTGGCAACGCCAGTAACGATGGCACCAAACGGGTTACCGCCTTGCGGCTTATAAACAATCAGATTAATACCGGCCAGAGTGCTCGCCAGGCTACCGACAACATTGCTGGAAGGCGTGGCGGACAACGTGCTCGGCGGCAGTTTAAGGTTGGCCGGTATTGGGAAAGGTGTAGTGCTGGAATAAAGCAGATCTTGAGTACTGCCTGCCACGCTGGTGCTGGCCATGATCGCGATGCCGCCGGCGCCATACTGAACATGGGTGCTAGCGTCGCAACTGCCGATCCCCAGAATCTTGTGACAGGTCACAATGCCGAGGTCGATCAACGGCAAAGGCGTGACCGTGGGTTCGGCGGCCGATGAAAAGGCATTGGTCGGATCGATTTTGCCGACTTTGAGATCAGCAATAGACATGGTGGTATGAGCCGTCAGGCTCTTGGTGCCACTGGTGCCGGTTGGACATGTGTAGTCAGTGACGTAGCTGGTGGCGCCACCGGCATCCAGGCTGATATCGATTTGGGGCGACGGCAACAATTTCGGATCCAGTTGCTGACAACCGGCACCCAGTAAGCAAGCGGCCGAGTTGAGCGTAGCGACCAGGTTCAGACTCAGCAGTGAATTGAGAGTCGGGGTCAAAGTACCGACCAGCCCCAGCACTGCGTTGCTCAGCCCGCTCACACCGGTCAGCACTGGCAGATTCACTGACAGCATCGTGCGGATCTGCGCAGTGCGAACATAAATCCGGTCAGGCCCGGTGGGATTGATCTTGGCCAACGCCGGATTGCCGATGGCGGAAAACTGCGGCGGCTCGATCACTTTGACCCGCACCGTGACATTCGCCAGCCCAAGCACGCTGATTGGCAATGTCGCAGCCACCGCGCTTTTGCTGTTCGCCAGTTGCACGACGCCCTGAATCAGCTGCATCAACTGCACGTCGGCATCCAGCCCCGTCGATGTGGTGCCGGTCTGCAGTTGTAAAATGTCTCCCAGTTTGACGGGGGCGGCACTGAGCGCCGCCGCTTGCAGGTTGCCTAGAGCGGTAATCACTTCGGCAGTCGCACCATTGGCTTGAACTACGGTCGCAGCGGCCTGAATCAGCTGGGTCACCGAGGCTTGGGTGTTGAGTAGCTGGGTGTAATCGCCGGCGGTCACATTAAGGTTGATCGCCAGTTGATCCAGGTATTTGAGCAGATTGATGTCCGTGTGGAGCAATCCGTCCCAGCCGAGTAACGTCAGGTTGACGTTGCCTCCGAGCAACCCTGAAAACACTGGGTTCAGAATATTCGATTGCGCTGTGTTGATACTGCCCAGCGTACTGCGGATGCTCAATTGGGCAACCGGTGGCTGTGGCTGGGCAGCAACGGCAGAAGCACGAAGTACGGTATTGAGGCTGACCGACGCCCCACTGAACAACGCATACACAGCATTGGCAAAACTGGTGGCTACGGTGTGACTGGCGGCGACTTTGATGGCCGTCGCCTGCGTCGCACTGACGGTAAAGGTACGCAGACCGGTTGGCCCGGTCAGCAAAGTGCCGCAGGTCGTGGCCAGAGTGTTATTGGCATTGACGGCGAAGCCATTGCGCACGGCGCTTTGCCCGGCGTAACTGGCAGCGGTCAGACCGGACTGACAACTACCGCCGCGACTCACGGCCTCAAGCGCCGCGGTGTCGACGACTCGCTGCAGCTTGCGCTGCTCCATGTACAGCCGACCGCTGTCGACCACCACCAGCATCAACACCAGCGCCAACCCCAGGGTCAGCGCCGCCATCAAACCGATTGCCCCCCGCTGCCGGGCCGGGCCATTGAACTGCGAACGAGGCGACATGCCGCACTCCTTTGCCGGCGCACTGCCGAGCGCTACCTCCGTTGATGGGTTGAGTGTAGACGGGGCTGAGCGAGACGGCTGGCAGGACGCCACTTCACCTGACAACGAACCCTGTGTGGGCTTGCTCGCGAATACGGTGTGCCATTCAATTTTGAATGGGCTGACACGACACCTTCGCGAGCAAGCCCGCTCCCACAGGGATGGCGTCAACCTGAGGATGGGTTAGCGCGGTGGGTAGTTCGCCAGAATCCGGCCGACCGTTTCTCGAACCGCAGCGCTGCGATCCGCCGGGTTGGGGGTGCTGCTGAGCATGCGCTCATCGCTGCCGCGCCAGACCAGTTTGCCGTTCCTGCCATCGAGCAGGTCAACACGCCGCCACGTCAGCTGACAACGAACCCTGTGGGAGCGGGCTTGCTCGCGAATACGGTGTGCCATTCAATTTTGAATGGGCTGACACGACGCCTTCGCGAGCAAGCCCGCTCCCACAGGGATGGCGTCAACCTGAGGATGGGTTAGCGCGGTGGGTAGTTCGCCAGAATCCGGCCGACCGTTTCTCG
>NZ_JBIUWM010000030.1:57122-74057 GCF_044743445.1 Pseudomonas sp. NPDC087615
CGAACCGCAGCGCTGCGATCCGCCGGGTTGGGGGTGCTGCTGAGCATGCGCTCATCGCTGCCGCGCCAGACCAGTTTGCCGTCCTTGCCATCGAGCAGGTCGATCTGGATGGTCGCGACCTTGTAGGTGATGTTGCGCGTTTCGTTGTACATCGGCGCGCCCCAGTAACCATTCCACGGCCCACCCCAACCGCCGCCGTAGTTGGTCGTCACTTGCTGCTGACGATCCTCGACGATCAGATACGCCTGCACACTCAAATCGCCCTTGGCGCCTACAGCGGCCGGGCGCAAACCGCGCTGGTCCAGTTGATCGGTGACCGCCTGGCGAATGCGTTGTTCGGTCAGGTCGCTCTTGATCCGTGGGTCATCGGGGCGGTATTGCAGGGCGGGTTCTTTCCAGCTCCAACTGCGATACGCGGCAAAGTCGCGGCTGGCATCGAAATCATGATTGACCTGGTTGGCGGCGCAGGCGCTGAGCAGCGCGGCCATGGCCAGTAAAGCGAGACGGCGGAACATGGAATTTCTCCGGTTGAAGACATGAACCTGCGACAGCGCCCCCATTGCTGAGCGCTAACTCGGAGGATACGCCGACAAGGCCTTTTCCACAGCCTCGCGAATGGCATCGGTGCGATCGATCTGGCTGCCGTTGTTCGCCGTTTCGGCGCTGGCACTCCAGACAGGTTGACCGGTGCCGGCATCGAACAAGTCGACCTGCACCACCACTACCTGCTCTTGATAAGTACGCACGATGGGCACCGTGTTGTACATCCCGTAACCGCGACCATAACGGTCATAGCCGCCGTATCCGCCGTAGTAACCGCTGTCGTCCTGCACCTGGCGCAGGCGGGTTTGCAGGCTCAAACGGGCGCTGACCAACAGGTCGGCCGGGCGGTTGTCATGCAACGGGCGCAAGCCGCGCTGGTCCAGTCCATTGCTGACAGCTTCGGCCACTTGCGCCGAATCGGCCCACGCGGTGCCGGGTGGCAATTGTCCGTTGAGCCACGCCCAACTGCGATAACGCCCGTAATCGCGTGGTGGCGCCGGGTAGGCGCTGCGATCAAAGGTGTTGGCCGCTTGTGGCGGCGCGGGCGGCAAGGGTAGCGACTGCGCCACATAGGGGTTGTTGCCCTGGCAGGCGGCCAACCCCAGACACATCAGCAATAACCCGCATTGAGCTTTCATTTCAGGCTCCGATCAGATCGGCCGACAGATCCAGTGCAAGTAACGCCCAAGCCCGGCGAAGCTTGGGTGACGACGGTGAGCGAGTTCCATCTCGAGCAAATCCACAAGTTCGGCGCGGGCCTGGAATTCGACTGGCATGTAATCGTGGAACACCCTCACCCCGCTTTGGGTTTCGACCTGCCACAGGCCTTCGAGTTGCGTCGCCAGTTCCCGTGGGTCGAGGGGCATCTGCGGGGTCAGGCTCTGCTTTTCGCCGGCCATGACGTTCTTGCGCATCTTCTTGAAATGGCCTTTGAGCAGGTTGCGATAGATCAGCGCATCACGGTTGTAGAACGCCAGGGACAGCCATCCGCCGGGTTTGGTCAGTTGATGCAACACCGGCAGGATCGCGTGGGGTTCGGCCAGCCATTCCAGCACGGCGTGGCAGATCACCAGATCGTAGGGTTCGGTGAGTTGCCCGAGCAGCTCCTGCCACGGCGCCTGAATGAACGTCGCGGTTTGCCCGGCATCGGCAAACCGCTGGCGCGCACCTTCAAGCATCGGCTCGGCCGGCTCGGTAAAGGTCACATCATGCCCGCGCTCGGCCAGCCACAGCGACATGTGGCCCAACCCGCCACCGATGTCCAATACGCGCAACGGTCGATCCGGCAGCGCTTCGGCAAGGTCAGCCTGCAACACCGCGAGGCGAATAGCGCCTTTGGCACCACCGTAGATTTTTTCGGCGAAACGGGTCGCCAACTGATCGAAATGCCGGTCGCTCATCAGCTGAACCGCCGTTCGCTGTCGGCGAGCTTGCTGCGCACCACGTCATTCATGTCCAACCCCAACTCGCTGCACAGCAGTAACAGATACAGGACGATATCGCCGACTTCCTGCCCGGCGTGGGCGAGTTTGTCCGCTGGCAACTGACGCGACTGGTCTTCGCTCAGCCACTGGAAGATCTCCACCAGTTCGGACATCTCGACGCTGGCGGCCATGGCGAGGTTTTTCGGGCTGTGAAATTGCCGCCAGTCATTGCGGTCGCGAATGGCGTGCAGGCGTTCGGTCAGTTCAACAAGGTTCATCGGGCTCTCCTGAAGGCGTATAGCTTCGGGGGGATGCCGATTGAAGGCAAGGGGCTGTCACAGGATTGAGGTAAACCCTCTATAGTTGCAGGGAACTCGGCCACCCACGTTGTGGCCCAAGGCTCAGCTCTTTCATCAGGATGCACACATGCAGGTAGAAAGCTTTTTCGAATGGCTCGGCCAGGCACTCGGCTCGGTCATCCGCTTTATCGTTGATGGCCTCAGCGGGCTGTTCAACCTGTTGAGCAATGCCGGCGGCAACTTTGTCGACGGCTTGTCCAGAACCTTGGGCATGGATACGTCGATCATCAGCATCATCGCGCTGATCGTCGGTCTGATGCTGTTGTGGTCGGCGATTCGCGCGTTCATGAATGCGTCGATCATTGCCGGGATCATCTGGTTGCTGCTGGGGTTGTGGCTGCTGAGTTGGATCATCCACTGACACCGCAAGAGCCTGTGGGAGCGAGTAGGCTCACTCCCACAATTGATCGCCTTGCAACCCGCATCAATCGCTACAATCCCCGCTCCCCCAAGGAGCCCGCATGCCCAACCTGATTGCCGACTGGCGCGACCGCCCGACTCACCGCAAGGTCTGGGCGCTTGCTGCGCCGATGATCCTTTCCAATATTTCCGTGCCACTGGTGGCGCTGGTCGACAGCACCGTCATCGGCCACTTGCCTCACGCCCATCAATTGGGCGCGGTGGCGGTCGGGGCCAGCCTGTATACCTTTCTCGCCTGGGCCATGGGTTTTCTGCGCATGGGCACCACAGGCTTCGCCGCGCAAGCGGCCGGGCGCAGTGATGGCGCGGCGTTGCGGCAAATTCTGTTGCAAGGTCTGCTGCTGGCGATGGGACTGTCCCTGGTGCTCGGCACTTTGGGCGTACCGTTAAGCGGCGTGGCGTTGCACTTCATGCAACCGTCGGCGGAACTTGATCAACTGACCCGCGACTTTTTCCACACCCGGCTGTTCGGCTTGCCCGCCGCGCTGGCCAGTTACGCTCTGGTCGGCTGGTTCCTCGGCACGCAGAACGCCCGGGCGCCGCTGGCGATTCTGCTGACCACCAACCTGATCAACATCGTGCTAAACCTGTGGTTCGTCATGGGGCTGGACTGGGGCGTGGTCGGCTCGGCTCGGGCCTCCGTGATCGCCGAATGGAGCGGTGCCCTTCTGGGGCTAATGCTGACCCGCAAAGCATTGCGCGCCTATCCGGGGCATATTGTCTGGGCCGCCCTCAAGGTGTGGCAGAGCTGGCGCCCGCTACTGGCGGTCAATCGCGACATTTTCATCCGCAGCCTGGCGCTGCAATCAGTGTTTTTCATGATCACCGTGCAAGGCGCTCGTCTCGGCGATGCCACTGTCGCGGCCAACGCATTGCTGCTCAACGGCCTGCTGCTGACTGCTCATGCGCTGGACGGTCTGGCCCACGCGGTCGAGGCGTTGTGTGGACACGCCATCGGTGCCCGTGATCGCCTCGCGTTGCGCCGTTCTCTGGTGGTGGCCGGCGGTTGGTCGCTGATCGCCAGCCTCGGATTCGCCACGCTGTTTTTGCTGGCGGGGCATCTGTTTATCGAAATGCAGACCAACATCCAGAGCGTGCGCGACACGGCGTTCATTTATCTGCCCTACCTCGCCGTGCTGCCGTTGATTGCGGTCTGGAGTTACCTGCTCGACGGTCTGTTCATCGGTGCCACCCGTGCGCGCGAAATGCGCAACGGCATGCTGCTGACGGTGCTACTGCTGGTGCCGTTCGCGTGGGCGCTGCAAGGTTTGGGCAATCACGGTCTGTGGATAACGTTTCTGTTGTTCATGGTGCTGCGCAGTCTCACCCTCGGCGCGCAAGCCCTCTGGCTCAAGCGCAACGACGGTTGGTTCAGCGGCGCGACTCACTGAGTCGGCGTGTGTTCGATGAACCCGACCACTTGATCAAGCACCGGCGCCAGTCGACGCAGTGGCCGTGACAGCGTCGCCACCAGCGTTATGTGATTGGGCCGCGAGTAATACAAATCCTGCACCGGCACCCCGGCCTCGCGCAGTTTGCGCGCAAGGCCGCCGGTGTTGCGTGTCGGGTTGACCAGATCATCTTTGTTCGCGGCGATCAGCAGAGCCGGTGGTGCGTGGCGACTGACGTGATTGATAGGCTGCGATTGCGGCGGTGAGTCCGGCCAGAAAAACACCGGGCGCACGTCTGGATTCTTGATTGGCAGAAAGTCATAAGGCCCGGCCAGACCGATCCAGCCGCTGATGTCACTGGGCGACATGCCCACCGCAGCGAGCCAGTCCTTGTCCAGCGCCAGCATTGCCGCGTTGTAGCCACCGGAGCTGTGGCCCATCAGATACAAGCGCTGCGGATTGCCGGAAAACTCGCGGATGTGCGTTTTGGTCCAGGCAACCGCCCGGGCGCCGTCCTGCAGAAACCGCGGGTAACGCACTTGCGGATACAAGCGATAATCCGCCACCACCGCGACTATCCCCCGCGATGCCAGCGCCTCGCCGACAAACGTGTAGTCTTCACGGTCGCCACTGTTCCAACTGCCACCGTAGAAAAACACCACCACCGGCGCATCCGGCAACGCATGATGCGGCACATACACATCGAGCTTCTGCCGGGGATCGTCGCCATAAGCAATGCCCGTGGTTTTGTCGAACGTGGTGTCCGGGGTCAGCGCATTGAGCAGTTTCACCGGCGAACAACCGCTCAGTGCCAACAGCAATACGCCCCCCAGCATTGCGCCGACCCCTTGCCGGAAAAAACCTGCCATACGCGCAGAACCTCATCTCAAAATTGATCGCCGTGCCACTGGCGACGTACATGGTCAAGCCGCTCCTGCTGGGTCAGCCCCACCGGGGGAGGCACCAGCACGGCACGCGGATGCAGCAAGCGTAGCCACAACCAGCCATCGAGCACGGTGCGGTCGCTGAACCCCAGCTCCAGGCCTTGTTGGACATGGGAGGCCATCGCCGCGTAATCGGTTCCCAACGATTGGCACCAGCGCCAGATGTGCTGCTCCAGCAGGCAGGTTTGCAGGCGCTCGCGCTGACGACGGGTGAGGTTTTCTTCGATGTTCAGTGGCTCGACGGCCAGCCCAGGGTTACGCAACTGCTGCCAACCCTGACTGCCAATCGCGTAGTCGGCCCAGGTGCCTCCGAACCAACGCAACAGGCGGATCGGCCCGAGCCAGCGACTCAATTCGCCAGCGTCACAGGCGTCGAAAAAGTAGCTAGCGGTCTGGCGGTTGTAATAGCTGAGCAAGGCCCGATGGCTCAAGCCGAACGAGACCGTGAGCATGCGCTGCAAATGGCTGAGCAGCTCCTGCGCCGTTGCCTCGCTGCCCAGCAGCAGACCGCGCCAGGTATCCGGGTCGCTGTGACACAACGACGCCAATGCCGGGCAATTGTGCAAGTCGACCAGCACCGGACCGTGCTCACTGACCGGTTGAAACTCGGTACCGTCAAACAACCAGAAGCACCGTACTCCGGGGAAGCCCTGATGCAATACCGTCAATGCCCGCGCGGCATCCGCGCCGTCGAGCAACAGCCATTGCGCCGTCGGCTCATGCGCCGCGCCACTCATGTTGCGCCGCTCTGTTCAAGCGCCGCGACCAACCGACAACTGCAGACCGACTCTGCGCAGTGGCTGAAACTGCCACCTCCCGGAATCAGGCACAGCAGCAATAACGGTTCGCCCGACGTCAGCAGTTGCTGCAAGCCTTCACTCGCCAACCGGGTTGGCACAGGCATCGGCGGCTCATCGCTGATCTGCGCCTCCATGACCGACGGCTGGAGAACGCCGCTGATCACCGGTTGATCTGGATCGCCCTCAAAGAAACTCACCACCACTTCCACGCCATCGCTCAGCGCCGCCAACGGCGCATCGGCCAAGGCCGGTGCGAGCGGCAGCCAACAATGACTCGGCGCCGCACCTTCGCCCTGATAGAGCCAATCGAACTGCACCGCCACCGGCCGCCTGCAATCAGGCTGCGGCTCATCGACCGTCACCACCCAGGCCCGTTGCAGGCTGTGCATGCGCGGTCTCGACGGCATCGCGGCCGCCGCAGACGGCGGTAACTGCAGCGCGCCGAACAGTCGGTTGGCATAGGGCAGATCAAGGGCCGGATCCGCGCTATGTTCAATCCGCGTCAACAACCAATGGCGATTGCACTCGGCGAACGGATGATCGGCCAGGCGCAGCCATTGACCGCTGCGCAACGCCGCCAAATCACTGCGTCCTTCGGCATTTGGCGCCTGCCACGCGCCCTCGCCCTGAAACGATTCCAGCAGTTGCCAATGGTGGACCGCGGGCGAAGAAAAAGGATCGGCGCGCTCGCGCTGATACAGCGCGACTTCAGCCAATGGCAACCGTGCTGGATCATCGCCGAACACCAGGCAATGCCGGTCATGCTCGTGTTCAAAGAAGTAGTGAATCCGTGCCTGCGCGCACAAGCGCTGGAGCAGTTGCAGATCGGACTCACGGTATTGCGTGCAGAACGTGCGGGCCGGGTAGTCGCCGTGCAAGTCGAAGCGTCGCTGAGCGCCGACAATCCCGTGCTCCCTGAGCACCTGATTGATGATCTGCGGCACCGATCGGCCACTGAATATCCGCTGACTGATACGCAGATCGAGGCAACCGAGTTTCGGCCCCAAACGGATCCGACTCAGCCGCGAACCGTGCCCGTGCTCATGCTGGACAAGACTCTGCAACTGCCCGTGCACGCCCTCCCCCGACGGTCCGAAACACAGGAACGCCGAACGGTAAAGCAGGCCGGCGAGATCCAACTGCGGATCGTCGATCAACACATCGATCTCGAACGCAAAAGGCTCGCTGAGGGCTTCGCTACCGGTAAAGGCCAGGACTTCGAAAGGGGCGGACAGGCCCGCTACATCGAGACGAAACGACGACTCGTTGACTGGATCGAACATGGGCGGATCTCTACAGGAGGGGCGGTCGGGGATTCTCGCCGAGACCCCGTGCCGAGTAGAGTGCCGAAGTACAACTTAGGAAATGACCTACGCGAAAAGCAGACCGGATGACTTTGCCGGCTTGGATAGCCAAGCATTTCGCGAAGATTTTGGGATGTATCCCACCGAGCCATCCGATTTTTCCGCAGCGTTTGGGAAAATTTCAGACAACCCGGCGAGATTGCAACCTGGCCTCAGGAGGACAGGTAGGAGGAGCGGGTCAGGCCCAGACGCAAGGCATCGAGAAATTGCGTACGTTCGCTGGCACTGATGCGGGCACTGGCGCATTTGTCGCGGTAGTGAGTCATCAGTTCTTCCGGCGACAAGTGCACGTAACGCAGCATGTCTTCGATGGTGTCGTGGGTTTCGATGCCGGCGTGGTACACGCTGCCATCAGCGTTCTGGTAGATGTTCACCGAGTCGGTGTCACCGAACAGATTGTGCATGTCGCCGAGGATTTCCTGATAGGCGCCGACTAGGAACACACCCAGCAAGTAGTCTTCACCTTCGTTCAGGCCGTGCACGGGCAGGCTGGTCTCGATGCTCTGCTCGTCGACGTACTGGTTGATCTTGCCATCGGAGTCGCAGGTCAGATCCTGCAGCACAGCACGGCGTAGCGGCTCTTCGTCGAGGCGGTGCAGCGGGATGATCGGCAGTACCTGATCGATTGCCCAAGTGTCCGGCAGGCTCTGGAACACCGAGAAGTTGCAGATGTACTTGTCGGCCAGCTTGTCGTTGAGTTCGTCGAGCACCTGACGGTGTGAACGCTGACGGGCTTTCAGCGAGTTGTGCAGGCGACGGCACACGGCGAAGTAGCACTGCTCGGCCAAGGCTTTCTCGGCCAGGGTCAGCTTGCCGTCAGCGTACTGGGCTGCCACGTCGCTCATGTAGTGCGTGGCGCGCCAGTAGGTTTCGGTGACCATTTCGATGTCGGTCGGGCCCAGCAGGTCAACCAGCCACTGCACGGTTTCCGGCAGCGATTCCTTGTTCTCGATCTGCGGCACGTCGTCGTTGTGTTTCTCGACGTCGGTCACCTGCACCACCAGCATGGCGTGGTGCGCGGTCAGCGAACGGCCGCTTTCGGAGAAGATGTGCGGGTGTGGCAGGCTCTGCGCGTCGCAGAACTCCTTGAGCATCCCGACCACGACACCGGCGTAATCGTCCATGTCGTAGTTGATCGAACTGGCGTTGCGCGAGTGCGTGCCATCGTAGTCGACGCCCAGACCGCCGCCGACGTCGATGTGATCGACCGGCAGACCGAGATTGCGCAGCTCGCCGTAGTAACGGATCGCTTCCTTGAAGCCGTGCTGATAGTCGGCCAGGTTGGCGATCTGCGAACCCATGTGGAAGTGCAGCAGGCGAATGCCTTGATCCAGGCCGGCGGCACGGAAGCGCTCGACCACCGACAGCAGTTGCGCCGCCGACAGACCGAATTTGGACTTCTCACCACCGGTGTCCGCCCACTTGGACGACGCCAGCGACGACAGCCGCACGCGCAGGCCGACCTGTGGCTTGACCTTGAGCGAGGCGGCTTCTTCGATCACCAGAGCGACTTCGGACTCTTTCTCGATGACGATGAATACGTTGTGACCGAGTTTCTGGCCCATCAGCGCCAGACGAATGAACTCGCGGTCCTTGTAACCGTTGCAGACGATGGTGCCGCCCTTCGGCGCCAGTGCCAGCACGGCCAGCAGCTCAGGCTTGGAGCCGGCTTCCAGACCGATGGAGACGTCCTGGGTGGCGATGATGTTCTCGATCACCGCTTCTTGCTGGTTAACCTTGATCGGGTACAGCGCGGTGTACTTGCTTTGGTACTCCAGGCGCTCGATGTTCGCATCGAAAGCACCGGTCAGTTGACGGACACGGTCTTGCAGGATGTCGGGAAAACGAACCAGCAACGGCAAGGACAAACCGCTTTGGCGCAGTTGATCGACTTGCTCGAACAGGTCGATAGGCGAACTGTTCGGGCCGTTCGGACGAACTTCGACGCGACCGGCGTCATTGATCGCGAAATACCCGGCCCCCCAATGGCGAATCCCGTAAACACTGCGGCTGTCCGCAACTGTCCATTGGCTGCCATCGTCTTTGCGTGTGCGTCTTACGGACATCGAAGTCCCCTATAAAGAAGTCATAGTGCGTCGCCTGATCTCAGGCCGGCGCAGTCTAAAGAATGAAAATGACGGTTCGTCAGCGCGGCGGTAGACCGCGCTGACAGCGTGGAGTTTAGAAACCGGTCATGAACAGGCTCTGTGAAACCATGGAGACGACGCCGATGCTGAAACTGTTCAGAACCGGATCAAGCCGCAGGTGGGTTTCACAGAGGCTGCTAGCCGCCGGACTTCTTCGCTTTGAAACCGTGCTTGATCAGCTCAGCCAAGAGTAGCTCGACATGATCGCCCTGGATTTCGATGATCCCGTCTTTCAACGCCCCACCGGTGCCGCAACGTTTCTTTAACGTTGTCGCCAACTCTTTGAGCGCGTCTTCAGCCAGCGGCACGCCGGTGATGGTGGTCACCGTCTTGCCGCCACGGCCCTTGCTCTCGCGACGCACGCGGGCAATGCCGTCACCGGCCGGGATCACGGTTTGTTTGCAGATGCAGACGTCCACCGGTTTACTGCATTCCGGGCAATGACGACCTGCGTCGGTGGAAAATACCAGGCCACCTAAGGCGGCGAAGGATGCGGCTTTTTTGGCCACCGGCAATCCTCTTGGGAGGACAAAGACTGATCGCAACCTTGGGCAAGGTTATCGACCGCGAAGCCCCACTCAGGCAGGGGCAGCGCTACTGCACCGACGCTTCACTAAAAGCAGGCCGGTACAGCTTGAAAAGGTCGCGCAGTGTAACGGCAAAAACGCCGATTGCTAAGAGCCAATCGGCGCCAATTTATGTGTTCTTTGCGACGTCGCTTTGCTGAGCCTTCAGATAGCGCTTGAGCGCGGCCAACGAGTCCGGGCAATAAGGCTTTTGCTCGATTTCGCGCATCACTTGCTCGACGGAAATAAAGCGCGCTTCCAGCACTTCTTCGGGCTGCAGGATCAGTGGGCCGTCCCACACCGCGGAAAACGCCGAACACCACAGACGGTTGCCGGTGTCTTCGAAGTAGAAATGGTCGTGAGCGGTAAGTTCAACGCCGCTCACACCCAGTTCCTCTTCCAGCTCACGGGCCGCTGACTCGGCGTAAGTCTCATTCGCCTGAACCATGCCGCCGGCCGCCACGTCCCAGTAACCGGGATAAATGGCCTTGCTCAACGTGCGCCGGTGCACGCAAAGGTCTCCGGCAGAATTGAACAGCATGATGTAAGTGCCGCGACCGATCAGTCCTCTATCGCGCAAATCGGCACGCACCAAGGCACCGAGCAGGTTGTCCTGCTCGTCAACCCAGGCAATGTGTTCGGCATCCGAGGCAGCGCGATGCGCCGCCTCTTTGGCGTTCTGACTCATGAATCAGCCCTGATTGAGCAGTTGACGCAAATCGATGACGGCGGCGTTGGCCCGGGAAATATAGTTGGCCATGACCAGCGAGTGGTTGGCCAGCACGCCGAAGCCACTGCCGTTGAGGATCATCGGGCTCCAGACAGGCTCCTGCGAGGCTTCCAGTTCGCGGATGATCTGACGCACGCTGACCGTGGCGTTCTTCTTCGCCAGCACATCGGCGAAGTCGACTTCGATGGCGCGCAGCAAGTGCGACAGCGCCCAGGCCTGACCGCGAGCTTCGTAGAAAACGTTGTCAATCTGCATCCACGGGGTTTCGACAACTTCTTCGTCGACCTGCGGCACTTCGCCAACGGCCGGAGCTTCGGTTTTCAGCGCGGTGTTGAGTTTGACCCGGCCGACGCTTGCCGACAGCCGTTGCGACAGCGAACCCAAGCGGGTGCCGACATCGCCCAGCCAGTTGTTCAGGTTATCGGCACGGGCGTAGAACAGCGCGTTTTTCTGGGTCGGATCAGACAAGCGTGCCTGATAACGGCTCAAGGAGTTGATGCCTTCCTGATACTCCGACTCACTGGATGGCAAGATCCAGCTCTTGTTGTCGAAGTTGAAACGCGGTTCGGCCTTGGCCAGATCGGCATCTTCCGCCGACTGCGATTGCGAACGGGCGAAGTCTTTGCGCAGGGCACGGGTCAAGTCGCGCACTTGCACCAGTACGCCATATTCCCAGCTCGGCGTGTTGTCCATCCACAGGCCTGGCGGGAAGCGGTCATTGGAAATGTAACCGCCCGGTTTGTCGAGCAAGGTGCTGGCAACGGTCTTGAGGGTTTCGACGGTGGTGTAGCCGATCACCATTTGCTTGCCTTCTTTCTCGGCAGCCAACTGCGCGTTTTGTGCCACCGGAAACAGCGCCGGCTCCTGGCTCCAGTACCAGCCAAGGCCGATGGTCACCAATAGATAGATGCCGACCAGCGTGGCCAGCGCACGGCTGAACAACACCCCGCCGACATAGCTGCGGGTTGCCGACTTCGGCTCGGCAGCACGTTCAGGCGCGCTGCCCGCGCGGTTTTTCCAGTCCAGCATGGCGATATCCTTTCAATCACTTGGGTTCAACGGTTCGACCACAACCATACAACAACGTGCCTTGGGCCGGCACCCGCCATTAAAGATAAGCCGTAAATCGTTCAAGCGAATGAGGCAACATTTGAACTAAGGGAATCCCTGATACCGACTCCTCACATCCATAGCGCCGCAGGGCAGTGAAAACCATCGTTCAGCGCATTCACTGCACTGATGAGATGCGCACCTGAAAATCACTCAGATTTAAGCAGATCACACTGCAAACTGCCGATTCAACGGGACTTCGCCGACGAACAGGTCAAAAACAAAACCACTTGGTCAGAAACTGAATAGTGATGCACTGCAGATTATTGACTCATGACACTCGTCTAAGGGAAAAGAGGTGCTAGCATAGAGCCACCAGTCGATCTCAGCATGCAGCCTAACTAGTAGTCAGGATATGACCGAGCCAGAAGACCCCAGCCGTGAGCGTCTCAAGCACCACTTTGCCCAGCGGGTAATTCATCAGGCACGTCAGATTCTTGAGATATGGCAGCGCCTGCAACGCAGTGAGTGGTCCACCGTCGACCTCGCCGAACTGAGCGAGGCCAACTTGCGCCTGCTGCGTTTTGCCGAGCGCTTCGAACAGCCCGAACACACCCAGCTTGCGCGCCACATCGGCCAGTCGCTGGAAGCGGTGGATGCCAATCGTGGCCGACTGAGCAGCGGATTGATCACTGACCTCAATCGCTTGATGCAACGCCTGTCACGCACCGGCCTGCGCCATGGCGATCAACTCGACCAGACCTTCCTGCCGCCGCTGCGCAAACCGATCTACGTCATGCTGCAGGACCATGACCGCGCTGAGCGATTGGCCAAACAACTGGAATTTTTCGGTCTGAGCGCTCAGGCGCTTGATAGCGTGGCAGCGTTTCGCTCCTCGATGGTCGAGCGTTTGCCAGCCGCGATCGTCATGGACGTGGATTTCAGCGGGGCCGGCATTGGCCTGAAACTCGCCGCCGAAGCGCAAGTAGGCCTGGACGAGCCGTTGCCGTTGCTGTTCTTCAGCCTGCACGAAACCGATACGCCGACCCGCCTCGCCGCCGTGCGCGCCGGTGGTCAGGAATTTCTCACCGGCACCCTCGAAGCGTCGAGCCTGCTGGAGAAGATCGAAGTCCTCACCTGCGTCGCTCAGTACGAACCTTATAAAGTGCTGATCATCGATGACTCCCGCGCCCAGGCCTTACACACCGAACGCCTGCTCAACAGCGCCGGGATCGTCACACGCACCCTGATCGAACCGATTCAGGCCATGGCCGAACTGGCGGATTTCCAGCCAGACCTGATCATCCTCGACATGTACATGCCGGCCTGCACTGGCACCGAGCTGGCCAAGGTGATCCGCCACAACGACCGCTACGTCAGCGTGCCGATCATTTACCTGTCGGCCGAAGACGATCTGGATAAACAGCTCGACGCCATGAGCGAGGGCGGCGACGACTTCCTGACCAAACCGATCAAGCCACGCCACCTGATCACCACCGTGCGCAACCGCGCCGCCCGTGCGCGCAACCTCAAGGCGCGGATGGTGCGCGACAGCCTGACCGGTTTGTACAACCACACCCACATTTTGCAATTGCTCGAAGACTGCTCGTTCCGCGCCCGCCGCGAGAACAAGCCGCTGAGCTTTGCGATGCTCGACATCGACCACTTCAAACGGGTCAATGACAGCCACGGCCACCCAATGGGCGACCGCGTGATCAAGAGCCTCGCGCTGTTTCTTAAACAACGTCTGCGCAAAACCGATTTCATCGGCCGGTACGGCGGCGAAGAGTTCGCCATCGTCATGCCCGACACCGATATCGAAGCCGCGCACAAAGTGCTCGACGAGATTCGTCAACGCTTTGCCGAAATCCACTACCCCGCGCAACCGCAAGATTTGTGGTGCACCTTCAGCGCCGGGGTGGTGGAAATGCATGACGATTCCGACAGCCTGATGATGGCCAGCCAAGCCGACGAAGCGCTGTACCGCGCCAAGGGTGCCGGACGCAATCGAGTGCAGGCCGCGCGGGACTCAAAGCAAAGTGCCATCTTTTCATCGGAATCAACCGATTCGGTCATAACCTTGTAATAGAACCGCAATAAATTCAGGCGCTTACCATTTCTGCCGTTGGTAGCCGTCATGCGCCTGAAGTTGCTCACCAATCTCAATACTCTGCTGCTGGTCGCCGTGTGCGTGGCACTCGGCGCCACCCTGTGGTGGTCGCAAAAAGCTCTGGAACGCCCGTATTTGCTGATGGAGCGTTATCTGGGACTGTCGCAGCAATTTCAGAATGAGGTGGCGCGCAACGTCGAGGACTACCTCGCCAGTGGCGATGCACTGCGCCTGAGCAGCGCCAGCCAGGCCATCGAAGGCTTGCAAAAAGAACTCGGCGAATTGCCGCCAGCACTGGCCGACACGCTGCACCCGAGCCTGTCGAGCCTCGAAGAATTCAGCAAAACCGATCTGCTCGCTGCCGGCAAACTGGCCGGTGATCCGCAGGCATTACTGCTGCAGGCCGAACGCGAACTGAGCGCCAGCCTCGAGCAACTCAGCACTTACGCCAATGGCAACGCGGCCTACCTGACGCCGCTCCTCGTCGCGTCTCAGCACTTAGGCAAACTGTCGTTGGCGCGGGACAAACTGGTCAGTAGCGGACGCAGCGAATTAGCCGCCGACGTTGAGCGAGAAGTCAGCAACATCCGCGCCCAAGCGCAGGTGATCGACGCCCTGCCCTTGCTCGGTGTGGTCGCCAGCAATGAATCGAACAGCGATGACTTCGCAGCGATGATGGGCATCGAGAACACCGAAAAAGCCGTCGCCGAAGATGCCGGTGTCGGCCTCAAGCGTGAACTCAACAGCCTGCTCGGCCGCTACCCGGCGGAGTTGGAACGCACCCGCGAGCAGATCCAGAAACGCACCGACCTGAGCAGCGCCACACACTTGAAAATCGCCGCCGTGCAGCAAGCCATCGCCGGACTGGAGCCCGTGGTGCGCGCCCAGCACGGAAAAATCCAGGGTGAAGTGCGACTGATGCAGGGCGCGATGATCGGCTTGATTCTGTTGATTGCGCTGCTGATCGATACTCTGCAGCGACGTCTGGCCCGCACCCTGACCCACCTGGCTCCAGCCCTGTCGACCTGGGCCGAAGGCGATTTCAGCCGTGACATTCAGTTAGGCAAAACCAATCGCGAACTGCACGACATCGAAGCCTCGCTCAACCGCCTGCGTGCCTATCTGGTCGATCTGGTCGGCACCATTCGCGGCAATGCCGAGCAAGTGGCGGGCAGCAGTCGGACCCTCGCCGAGTTGAGCAACGACTTGCACAGCGGCGCCGAACATCAGGCCGGTGATACGGCGCTGATCCGTGACTCCCTCGGCGAACTTGAGGCCACCATTCAGCAAGTCGCCGGTGATGCTCAGCAGGCAGCGGATGCCAGTCGCCATGCAGGTCTGGCCGTTGAGCACGGTCAGACCGTCATCGGCCAGAGCCTGACGGGGTTGCACGCGCTGGTGGGTGAAGTGCAAGGCAACGCGCAGATGATCGAACATCTGGCCGAAGAGTCGGCGACCATTGGCGGCGTGCTGACGGTGATCCGCTCAATTGCCGACCAGACCAACCTGCTGGCGCTGAACGCGGCGATTGAAGCGGCACGCGCCGGGGAGATGGGCCGCGGTTTTGCCGTAGTCGCCGAGGAAGTCCGCTCGCTGGCGCAGCGGACGGCGGGGGCGACGGCAGAAATCCAAACACTGATCGCCGGCCTGCAAACCGCCGCCCGGCAATCGGTCGAGGGCATGCGCGCGCAGGTCGAGCACGCCGAAGCCACGGCCAATCAGGCGCAAGCGGCGGATGGCGCGCTGGATAAAATCGTTGGCGCGATCCAGACCATTTCCGACACGGCGATCCGCATTGCCGATGTCACCGCTCAACAGAGCGGCGCGGTCAGCGAGATTCGCGATCACAGCGAACGGATTCATCAACTGGGTGGGGATAACTTGCTGCGCATTGGTCAGGGACGTGAACAGGGTGAGAACCTGCTGGTGCTGGGCGGCCAACTGCATACAGCCGTTCAGGCCTTCCGCGTTTGATCGATCGCCTTCGCGAGCACGCTCGCTCCCACCATGAATCGGTGTTGCTCACAATCGCTGTGGGAGCGAGCTTGCTCGCGAAGGCGTCCAACCATCACAAGTGACCGGATTTAATGACACGGTCACAAATTTCGCGCAAACATCGGCCATCGTGCTGGCTATTGCATAGAACTGGACAGTCACAAAGCCTTTGCGGCATAGTCGCCGGGTTCTGACGATTGCTCACTCATGACAAGGACTACGCAGATGGCAACCCTACTGGTGCTGCACGGCCCCAACCTGAACCTGCTCGGCACCCGTGAACCGGGCACCTATGGGTCGACGACCCTGGCGCAGATCAATCAGGACCTGGAACGCCGCGCCCGCGAAGCAGGCCATCATCTGCTGTACCTGCAAAGCAATGCCGAGTACGAATTGATCGACCGCATCCACGCCGCTCGCGGCGAAGGGGTGGACTTCATCCTGATCAATCCAGCAGCTTTTACGCACACAAGTGTCGCATTACGTGACGCGCTGCTGGGAGTGAGCATCCCATTCATCGAAGTGCATTTGTCCAACGTGCACAAACGCGAACCTTTCCGCCATCACTCTTACTTCTCCGACGTAGCGGTGGGAGTGATCTGCGGCCTTGGCGCCAGCGGTTACCGACTGGCCCTGGAGGCTGCCCTGGAACAGCTTGAAAGACAGGCAACGGCTTGAACAACAAGCGTTAAACGCCCCTGACCGACCCTTGGGAGTTGATGATTCATGGATATCCGTAAAGTTAAGAAACTGATCGAATTGCTGGAAGAGTCCGGCATCGACGAGCTCGAGATCAAGGAAGGCGAAGAGTCCGTACGTATCAGCCGCCACAGCAAGACCCCGGCTCAGCAGTACTACGCGCCTGCACCGATGCAAGCACCGGCTGCTGCACCTGTTGCCGCCGCTCCTGTTGCTGCTGCAGCCCCGGCTGCCGCTGCGGCTCCAGCGCTGAACGGCACCGTTGCCCGTTCGCCGATGGTCGGTACTTTCTACCGCAAGTCTTCGCCAGCCTCGCCGTCCTTCGTTGAAGTCGGCCAGACCGTGAAGAAAGGCGACACCCTGTGCATCGTTGAAGCCATGAAGATGATGAAC
>NZ_JBIUWM010000031.1:0-73622 GCF_044743445.1 Pseudomonas sp. NPDC087615
GCTGAAAAGCCTTTTTTTCTGTTACCTGCACAAAAGCAAACGCCCCGAACAAGTCGGGGCGTTTGCTTAGGCCGCCTTCAGCGTGTTTTCACACACTCTGCGAAGCGGGTTTTTTGTCTATCCAGTCAAACAGCGCCCGACCTTACAGCTCGGAGAAGCACTCTTCGATGATCGCCAGACCTTTGTCCAGTTGCTCATCCGGCGAGGTCAGCGGTACGAGTACGCGCAGAACGTTGCCGTAGGTGCCGCAGGACAGCAGGATCAGGCCCTTGTCGCGAGCCTTGGCCACAACGGACGCCACAGCGGCAGCGTTCGGCTTGTGGCTGTCGCCGTTTTCGAACAGCTCGACGGCGATCATTGCGCCCAGGGCGCGGACTTCGCCGATGACCGGGTACTTGGCCTGGATGGCTTTGAGGCCAGTGACCAGTCGCTCGCCGACAGCCTTGCAGCGATCCAGCAGTTTTTCTTCTTCGAAGACTTCCATCACCGCCAGAGCCGCCGCGCAAGCGATCGGGCTACCGGCGTAAGTGCCGCCCAGGCCGCCTGGAGCGATGGCGTCCATGTATTCGGCCTTGCCGCACACACCGGCCAACGGGAAACCACCAGCGATGGATTTGGCGAAAGTGGTCAGGTCGGCAGCAACGCCCATCTGTTCCATGGCGAAGAACGTACCGGTGCGGCCAGCGCCGGTCTGCACTTCGTCAGCGATCAACAGAATACCGTGCTGGTCGCACAGTGCGCGCAGACGCTTCATGAACTCTTTAGGCGCGACGTAGAAACCGCCTTCACCCTGAACCGGCTCGATGATGATGGCAGCGATGTCACGCGGCTCAGCGTCGTTCTTGAAGATGCGCTCGATGGAAGCGATCGAATCGTCGATGCTCACGCCGTGCAGTTCGTTAGGGTACAGCGCGCGGAAGATGCCGCCTGGCATCAGGCCCATGCCGGCCGAGTAAGGCACGACCTTACCGGTCAGGCCCAGGGTCATCATGGTGCGACCGTGGTAAGCGCCGGTGAAGGCGATCACGCCGGCACGGCCAGTGGCGGCACGGGCGATTTTCACAGCGTTTTCCACCGCTTCGGAACCGGTGGTGACCAGCAGGGTTTTCTTGTCGAAATCACCTGGCACCTTGGCGTTGATTTTTTCGCACAGCTCAACGTACGGCTCGTAGGCCAGCACCTGGAAGCAGGTGTGGGTCAGCTTGTTCAGCTGTTCGGTCACGGCGGCGATGATTTTCGGGTGCACGTGGCCGGTGTTCAGTACAGCGATACCGCCAGCGAAGTCGATGAATTCACGACCTTCAACGTCCGTCACGGTAGCGTTCTTCGCGGATTCGGCGAAGATCGGGTGAATCTGGCCAACACCACGAGGTACGGCAGCGGTACGGCGGGCCATCAGTTCAGCGTTAGTCTTGCTCATTACAGTCCTCATTCGCCGCTCATCGGGCGGCGCGGTTCAAGGATTAAGCGGGAGGAAGCGACGGTGGCAGCATGCGATGATCGACTGCCACGGCGTTCCCGGCCGCAGAGAAAATTCCGGTTTGAAACGACGCAAAGGGACAGCGCTCTCGTGCCCTTTGCGTTTGCAGCAATCCCTTTCTCGGCTTAGATGCCCAGGCAGAGGTATTTGATTTCCAGGTAATCTTCGATGCCGTACTTGGAGCCTTCACGGCCCAGGCCCGACGCCTTGATGCCGCCGAATGGCGCGACTTCGTTGGAGATCAGCCCGGTGTTGACGCCGACCATGCCGTATTCCAGGGCTTCCGCCACACGGAACACACGGCCCAGGTCACGAGCGTAGAAGTAAGAGGCCAGACCGAACTCGGTGTCGTTGGACATCGCGATCACTTCGGCTTCGTCTTTGAAGCGGAACAGCGGCGCCAGCGGACCGAACGTTTCTTCCTTGGCGACCGCTGCGTCTTTCGGCACGTTGGTCAGGATGGTCGGCTCGAAGAAGTTGCCTTCCATCGGCTTGCCACCGGCCAGCACGGTGGCGCCTTTGGCCACGGCGTCAGCGATGTGTTCTTGCACCTTAGCCACGGCTTTTTCGTCGATCAGCGGGCCAGTGGTGGTGCCGTCTTCCAGACCGTTACCGATCTTCAGCTTGGCTACTGCCACTTTCAGCTTCTCGGCAAAGGCGTCGTAGACCGAATCCTGAATGTACAGGCGGTTGGCGCAGACGCAGGTCTGGCCATTGTTGCGGTACTTGGAAATGATCGCGCCTTCGACGGCCTTATCCAGATCCGCGTCGTCGAACACGATGAATGGCGCGTTGCCGCCCAGTTCCAGCGAGACTTTCTTGATGTCCTTGGCGCATTCGGCCATCAGTTGACGACCGATTTCGGTCGAACCGGTGAAGGACAGCTTGCGCACGATCGGGTTGCTGGTCAGCTCGCTGCCGATGTCGCCGGCGCTGCCGGAAACAACGCTGAACACGCCCGCAGGAATGCCGGCACGCTGGGCCAGTTCAGCCAGTGCGAATGCGGAGAAAGGGGTTTGCGAAGCAGGCTTGAGCACCATGGTGCAACCGGCAGCCAGCGCCGGGCCGGCCTTACGGGTGATCATCGCGGCCGGGAAGTTCCACGGGGTAATGGCTGCGGTCACGCCGATTGGCTGCTTGATCACGATCAGGCGTTTGTCCGGCTGGTGGCCCGGAATCACGTCACCGTAGATGCGCTTGGCTTCTTCGGCGAACCACTCGATGAACGAAGCGGCGTAAACGATTTCGCCCTTGGCTTCGGCCAGCGGCTTGCCCTGCTCGAGGGTCATCAGGCGAGCGAGGTCGTCCTGGTTCTCGATCATCAGCTCGAACCAGCGACGCAGCTTGCCGGCACGCTCTTTGGCGGTCAGTGCACGCCAGGCCGGCAGCGCTTTATCAGCGGCTTCAATGGCGCGGCGGGTTTCGGCAGCGCCCATCTTCGGCACGGTACCGAGAATTTCGCCGGTGGCCGGGTTGTTGACCTTGATCGTCTGACCGTTGTCCGCGTCGACCCAAGCGCCATCAATGAAGGCTTGCTGGCGGAACAACAGGGTGTCTTTAAGCTGCATGTCGGCTTTCCTTAACAGCACCGCGGCCTGCGCGGAGCAAATTATGATTGTAGAAAGGCGCCTCGCAAGGCTGCCGTCAGGGAAATCAGTGACCGGGTGAGGCGCATCAATCGTGCACGACTCGAAACACCTGCGCTTCAACGCCCAGTCAACGAGCGTTTGAAATCTCAAACGGATCGTAGGAGCAAAGGGTTTAAAGGACAATAGGGCGTTCGAAAAAAAGAACAAAAACGGCGTGTTTGTGAAGTTTTTCAGATCAACGAGCAAAACGCCCCCACCGCAGGAAAACCATAGAACACCCCCGTCAAAGCGCCAAGCGAGGGTTTTGCAGGACGTTACCGCTTTATGGAATACAGCGACTCCAGCCGACACGCGCACTGACAATACGCCCCAAAACCCAGCATGGACGCCCTGACCCGACCTAGGTATGATGTCGCCCGCTGCACCAGTAGCTCAGCTGGATAGAGTACTGCCCTCCGAAGGCAGGGGTCGTGGGTTCGAATCCCGCCTGGTGCACCACGAATAGAAATGAAAAAGCCCCGGACTGTAATGGTCCGGGGCTTTTTTGTGGGCGTTGGCTTTTCGGGTGAATAATTCCAGCTTTTTGATCAATGAAGCCTCGGCCGGGCGGGCAGTTGTCAACTTAGAGTTGACAACTGCCTTCAAACGCAACGACCAAAAGCCATGAGTTGCTGGGTTTCACCGAGCATCCAAACTTCAACCATCACTCCGTCGTCCAATCAAACTCGTCGTAATCCTCATCCTCGTCCTCTTCCTCCCCAACCTCCTCTTCAAAAACGTCCTCTTCCTCGGGCACATCCTCTTCCTGCTGGCTCAGCAGAAATTCCTTACGCGCTTCGGTAATCGCGCGGCGCATCTCTTCGCCCTTTTGCGGGCAGTTGAGGAGTTGGGCGATGCGGTCGATTTTTGGTGCCACGGTGTTCTCCAGCGATTCAGCTATGGCCCGATATTGCGCGTTTTTGCGGGGCAATGCCAAATGGCTGGGCGAACAGGCGGTCAGTTCTGCTGGATTTGCTTGAGCCGGGCGTCGAGGTCGGCGTTCGGGTAGCGTTTGTGCAGGTGGTTGAACAGGGTGTCGGCCGCTTGTGATTGGCCGGATTCGCGCAGGCGCAGGACTTCGCGCAGTTGTTCGTCGACGCCGTTGGCGGGGGCGGCGGCGCGTTTGCTGAGTTTGGCTTCGTCGGCTTGGATAGCCTCGCTTTGCATCGGCGCGGCCATTTCTGCCATGGGTGCGGGGGCGGACAATGCTTCAGGCGCTTGTTTGCGTGCCATTGACGCAGCCGGTTTAGGCGCCGGGGCGAAGTCGAATGGCGGCTGTGGTCCGGGGACGCGTTGCACCAGTGACAGCATCAGGGCCACGCCGACGAGACTGGCGAATGCGACTTGCCAGCGCGGTTTGCGGCAGGCGTCGAGCCAGCGTTGCCACAGGCCTGGCTTTGGTGCCGAGACTTCGCGATGGGCGGCATTGAGGATGAACGCGTCGAGGTGCGCGGGCGGTTCAGCATTGTGCTGTTCGCGAACATGTTTGATCACAGGATCTTCGGGTGTCTGGCGGGCGTCAGTCATGTCAGTACCTCCTCGGCCAGCAGCCGACGCAGTTTTTGCTGGGCGTAGCGCAAGCGGCTCTTGACGGTTTCCAGCGGTGTTTCGGTGAGGCTGGCGATTTGTGCCAGGTCGAGGTCGCCGTGGGCGCGCAGCAGGAACACTTCGCGCTGGTCGGCGGGCAGGTTTTGCAGGGCGGTTTCGAGGCGTTGGCTGTCGCGGCTGAGGCTCAACAGTTGCTCGGGATCGGTCGCCTCGTCACTGACAGCGTGGGTTTGCTCATCGTAACTGTCGTGCAGCGGTTGCTGGGCGCCGTGCTTGCGCCAGTGATCGATCAGGCGATTGCGGGCGATCTGGAACAGCCATGTACGAAAGGTCGCCCGTCCTTGTGGCTGACTGGCGCTGCGAATCAGGCTCAGCCAGGTTTCCTGAAACACTTCGTCGGCCATTTCGGGTTTGCCGCTCAAGCCGAGCAGGAACCGATACAACGCTTGGCGATGGCGGGCGTACAAGATCTCGAACGCCGCGCCGTCGCCCTCGCGGTAGCGCGCCAGCAACGCTTCATCGCTGCTGGCGGTTGAGCTGTCTGGCGAAGCAAACAGCTGACTGATGAAGCCTTTCAGGCGACTCACTATTCAATCCGTCGCTCAGTGGGCTGCGCACTCGATGCGGTTGTGTGGCGCAGGCTCTGCGCCAGTTCGACCAGTTGCACGAACTCATTGCGCAGGCCAAAACGATCGTCACCCCGGGCACCACGGGCCAGCGCTTCGGTGTCCTTGAGGTTGAAATCGCCGGTGTAGCGACCGTCCTTGAGTTGCTGGGAAAACGCAGCAACCGCCGCCGCAAAGCGCAGGTCTTCGCTGGCCGGTGCAACCTGATTGGCAATCGGCCGCTCGATCAGCAGACTTTTCCCACCTTCGGGCTGTTGATATCGCACACGCAGCATCGCCAATTCTCCGTTCTTCTGCGCAACAACCGCACTCGATTGACCATAGCGCAGTGGCTCCAGCCAGCCCTTCTCGCCTGCCGGAACAATTTCGTACAGCGCGGTCACCGTGTGTCCTGCGCCGATTTCGCCTGCATCGACTTTGTCATTGCTGAAATCCTCACGCTTGAGTGCACGGTTTTCGTAGCCGAGCAGGCGATATTCACTGACCTGCGCCGGGTTGAACTCCACCTGCAATTTGACGTTTTTCGCCACGACGGCAAGGGTCGAGGCGAGTTGATCGACCAATACTTTGCGTGCTTCACGCAGGTTGTCGATGTAGGCGTAGTTGCCATCGCCAGCGTCCGCCAGTTGTTCCATCAGGTGTTCATTGTAGTTATCCACACCGAAACCCAGGGTGGTCAGGGAAATTCCGGTTTTACGTTTATCCACAGCCATTTGTTTAAGGCTGTCGAAGTCGCTGACGCCGACGTTGAAATCACCGTCGGTGGCCAGCAGGATGCGGTTGATGCCTTTGGGGATGAACGCCTGTTGGGCCATTTGATAGGCCAGTTCGATACCCGACGCGCCAGCGGTCGAGCCGCCGGCGGTCAATTGCTCGATGGCGTTACGAATCCTGGCTTTTTCCCGCCCGGATGTTGGCTCAAGCACCACTCTGGACTCGCCGGCATACACGACCAGCGATATACGATCCTGCTCACGCAATTGATCGACCAGCAGTTTCAGTGTGCTTTTGACCATCGGCAGGCCTTCGCGACGATCCATCGAGCCGGACACGTCCACCAGAAACACCAGATTGGTCGGGGCCAGTTCTGCCACGGCGCGGTCGGACGCCTTGATGCCGATGCGCAACAAGCGAGTGTGCGGGTTCCATGGCGACGCCGCCAGTTCGGTGGTCACGCCAAACGGCGAGCCGTCGCTGGACAGCGCATAGTCATAGGGGAAGTAATTGACCATTTCCTCCAGCCGCACCGCACCTTCCGGCGGCAGGCGTCCCTGATTGAGCAAGCGGCGGACATTGGCATAGGCGCCCGTGTCGACGTCGGCGCTGAAGGTCGAGACCGGGGTTTGGGCCACGCTGTGGATGGGGTTGTCGGCCAGCGTTTGATATTGCTCACGCGGCTCGTCGCGATAGCCTTGTGGATAACTTTCCCGCGCGGGCATCGCTGCGAAACTGGCAATCGGTGCAGGGCGAACACTGCGCTTGGCCTGCGCACTGTCGGCCAGCATCGCCTCCTGTTGAACCGATGGCTGGGCCGGCGCGGGGACAGCAACGGATTGCGGGTTGGAGGAAACACCGCAACCGGCGATGGACAACAGCACGCTGACCGCAGCAGGTCGCAGAAAAGGCAGGGAACGGGACATGGGGGCTGACCTCGGGATGAAATTGATCATTCATCCACTGAGACGGGCAGTCCGTTGCGTTCGGGTTAACGCCGTTGAAATATTTCTGCTGTGGATAACGCCGCAGACTACGCAGCGTTCTCGGCGCATTCAAAACAGGCTGAGCGGTACATTCGCCACCAGACGGAACTCGTCGTAACTGCCGTCGATCTGCCCGCCACTCGCGCGGTGGTTATAGACGATACTGCGCAGCGCCGTATTTTTCAGGGTGCCGGACTGCACCACGTAGGCGAGCATCAAGCCATTTTCGTTGTGCTTGGCACCGTCCAGCCCGCGCACGTTGTAGCCGGTGTTGCGTCCGTCGCGGTCGCCGCTGTAGTGGGTGCCATCGATGCCCCAGCCCTTGGCGTGCCACAGGCTGGCGGTCAGGCCCGGCACGCCGTAGCTGGCGAGGTCGAAGTCATAGCGCAGTTGCCAGGATTTTTCGTTCGGACCGTTGTAGTCCGAGTACAGCGAGTTAGCCATGTAGTTGCCTGTGGACTCCCACACGTAGTCGAAATATTCGTTGCCGAACACCTGCTGCCACGCCGTAGTCAGAGCGTGCGCGCCATGGGCGGCGGTGATTGCCAGGCTGTAGGCGTGGTTGTCGATGAAGCCCAGGTTTTGTTCACCCTGATCGCGTGTGCGGTAGTAGTTGAGGCTGGTTTTCAGCGCGAGGTTGGCGCGATCCCCCGTTACGTGAGTCGCGCCCAGATAGTATTGCTGCCACATGTCCTCGAACCGCGAGCCGTAAGCGTTCAATGTCAGACCGTAGGGCGCTTTGGCTGTCGCGCCGAGATAGCTGATACGTGAACCGCTGTAGGCGCGATTGCCGAAGGTGGTGGTCAGGCGTTCGCTGCCAGTGCCGGTACGCGGGATGGCGCGCTCGAAGCTGCCCGCTTGCAGCGCCAGCCAGTCGAGTTCGTTGCTGTTCAGGCCAATGCCCTGAAAGGTTGACGGCAAGGCACGGTTGTCCTTGTAGCGCAGGATCGGGTTTTCCGTGAGCATCCGCCCGGCCTTGAGTTCGGTGCTCGACACTCGCAGTTTCACGTCGCCGACACCCAGACGACTCCAGCTCGGGACCGCGTCGCCATCGCTGTCGACCAGCACCCGGTCACCGCCATTGGCCACCGCACCGTGCCCACGCTCAAGGGTCACTGCGCTGAACAGCGAGGCATCGACACCGAAGCCCACCCAACCTTCGGTGTAGCCCGAGATGTAATTGAGCATCGCGGTCTGCACCCAGGTGTCGCGCTGGCGTGTGGGCTGTGCGACGCCGGCCTTTTTGATCACCAGGTGGGTACTGCGCTGGGTGTGCTGGTTGGAATAGTAGTGGCGCAAATTCAGGTTGAGGTGGCTGCCATCGATCAGACCTATCGCCTGATCCTGCGCTGTGACGGGGTCACCGGCACAAGCGGGCTGGGCGATGAGCAGCATTGGCAGCAACGCCCGACGTACATGTGATTGCATGGAAAAAGGCCTTTAAAAAAGAGTGCACGCAGCCTAAGCGTCTGGCGCTTGAGCGGCCTACGGGCACGGCCAGGGATCAGTGGGGTGGCGCAGACGGCCAGTGTTTGATCGGGCCGCGCCAGCCTTCGTAAGCCTTGGCGCACTGCAATAACCATTGATCGGCAAACCGCGGTGCAACCATTTGCAGGCCGATCGGCATACCCGCTGATGTGAACCCGCAGTTGATCGACAAGGCCGGTTGCTCGCCCATATTCCATGGCAGCGTGAACACGATGTGTTCAAAAGGCTGGCGCGGGTCATTGCCGGGCGAGGGCCATTCAGCGGGAAAGCTGCTGACCTGATTGGTCGGCGACAACAGCAAGTCGACGTCGCCGAACAACTGCGCGCAGCGACGACGGATTTCAAAGGTCTGATTGAAACCTTCAACCGCATGCACCGCGCTCATCTCGGCCGCCGGTGCCGCCCAGTCCTGAATGTAGGGCAAGACGTTGTCGCGTTGCGCCGTGCTCAAGCTTTGCAGTTGCGACAGCTGGCGGGCGCGCCAGAAATCATCGAGGCCGTCGAGCAATTGTCGATCCATCAGCGACCCGATCAAGTGCACCTGCGCGCCATGCGCCTCGAACATTCGCGCGGCATCTCGCACCGCTTCACAGACTTCATGTTCAGGCTGGAAGCCGCAGCCGGGGTCGAGCATCAGCCCGATGCGTAGACCCTGCATCGACGGTGTTTGCAGGTTCCAGTCCAGCGCTTGCGCCGGCAGGCTGGTGGCGTCGCGCGCATCCGGTAACGCCAGATAACGCATCATCAGCGCGCAATCATCCACGGTGCGGGTCATCGGCCCCGCGCAACGGCCGGTGTAATACGGATCAATCGGGATCCGTCCAAGCGTTGGCTTGAACCCCACCAACCCACACCAGCCGGCCGGCAAGCGTACCGAGCCGCCGATGTCGGTGCCGACATGCAGCGGACCATAACCCGCCGCCGCCGCAGCCGCCGCGCCGGAACTCGAGCCGCCGGGGTTTTGCGTGGTGTCCCACGGGTTGCGCGTGATGCCATGGAAACTCGACAACCCCGACGACAGCATGCCGAAATCCGGCACCGTGGTTTTGCCCAGAATGATCGCCCCGGCTTCACGCAAACGCGCGGCCGGCGGCGCGTCGGCAGTCGCCGCGATCAACGTCGTGGCGCGCGAACCTTGGGGGATGCAATCGCCCTCAGTGGCGATCAATTCCTTGAGTGTCACCGGGATGCCGTCGAGCATGCCGCGCGGGGTTCCACGACTCCAGCGTTCAGTCGACGCGCGCGCCTGATCGAGTACGCGCTGCGGATCGAACGCGTACAGCGCATTGATGCTCGGTTCCCAGCGCTCGATGTGCGCCAGCAGGTGATCGTAGTAGTCCAGCGGCGACAACTTACCGCTGGCAAACAAGGCCAGCAGTTGTGCCGCCGACAAGTCATGTAAATCAGTCATCCAATAGCCGTCCGTGCAAAACCATAGTGCGCAGGCTGCAAAATGTCTGCCTTAGCGCTCGGCAACCAGCGTCTGACTGGTTTGAGCCGTATCGCGCCCACCGAAATATGCGGCGCAGGCGACGCCCACCGCGCCCATCACCAGGCTGTACGCCACACACACCCACGGGCTCCACGGCATCAGCCCGATCAACAACAGCGGCGTGGTGCTCGCCCACAGTGCATAGGCAATGTTGTAGGTAAACGAAATGCCCGAGACGCGGATGTGTGCGGGAAACAGGCTAACCATCACCGACGGCACTGCGCCAACCACACCACAACCCAATCCCGCCAGCGCATACGCCAGCCCCAGCCACGCACCGCCACTGATCAGGCAGCCATAAAGCAAGGCCACGCCGACCGGCAGCAGCACGCTGTACAACATGACCGTGCGCCAGGCGCCGAGCCGGTCGACGATCAACCCGGCCAGCACACAACCGATATTCAGGAAGACAATACCGAGGCTGCTCAGGGCGAATGTATGGCTGGGGCTCATGCCGAAGCTTTTTTGCATGACCGTCGGGGTGATCACCACCAGCACCACCACTGCCGACGTCAGCACGCAGGTCAGAATCATCGCCGGCAACAACATGTGCCGATGCTCGCGCATCACGGTGCGCAACGGCAGTTCGGCGTCAGCCTCACGGCGCGCCTGCAAAGCCATGAACACCGGCGTCTCGCTCAGCCAGCGACGCAGCCAGACACCGATCACGCCGAACAGTCCGCCGAGCAGGAACGGAAAGCGCCACGCGTAATCGAGAATTTCCGCGGGAGTGAACACTTGCGCCAGCAGGGTCGCGGTCAGCGCTCCGAGCAAATAGCCAAAGGTCAGTCCGGCTTGCAGGAAACCCAGCGCATAACCGCGATGACCGGCCGGCGCGTGCTCGGCGACGAACACCCAGGCACTCGGCACTTCCCCACCGACTGCGGCGCCTTGCAACACACGCAGCAGCAACAGCAGCAACGGTGCGAAGTAACCAATCTGAGCGTAGGTCGGCATGATGCCAATGAGCAGGCAGGGCAACGCCATCATCAAGATGCTCAGGCTGAACACGCGCTTGCGCCCCAGCTGATCGGCGAAGTGCGCCATCAGAATTCCGCCGAGCGGTCGTGCCAGATAGCCAGTGACAAAAATGCCGAAGCTTTGCAGCAATCTCAGCCACTGCGGCATCTCTGGCGGAAAGAACAGCTGACTGAGGGTCAGTGCGAAAAACACGAAGATAATGAAGTCGTAGATTTCCAGTGCACCACCCAGGGCTGCGAGGCCCAGGGTCTTGTAGTCAGACCTGGAAAACCGATGGGATCGCGAACCGGTCAGGGCAGTCATGGGCAAACTCTGAATAGACAGATAGAGAAAACGACGCCTGCCAACAGGGCCCGAACGAACGGCCCCCCAGGTGCGCCAACTGATCAATTTCAACAGCGCGACATCGTCCACGCAAAAGGTCATGCAAACAACCAAACCGAGGCTCTGTGTTGCTTTTTAGCCGAAATCTGTACATTGAGTTTTCTTCCGATTAAACAATAATCAGGCCTCCCTAACTCCCTGAATATCTGGCCAATCATGGAAGAAATTACAAGTAACTTCGCCGATTTTGCTAATCCTGACATAGAATCCATTGCCATCGTCCGAGGACGTGTCCTACAGGCGTTACAACAATATTTGCTTGAGCGTGACTTCAAACAGTTGATGCCGATTCTGATGTCGCCCATCACAGATCCGCTGAATCACGCGGTGTATCCCGCTGAACTTCAATATGAAGAACGGCGCCTGAAACTGACCGCCAGCATGATCTTCCACAAGCAGTTGGCATTGACCGCCAAAGGCCACGACAAGATCTTTATCGTGGCGCCGAACATCCGCCTGGAAAAGGCCGAGATCAAGGATTCGGAAAACCATTTGCTGGAGTTCTCGCAGTTCGATTTCGAGATCCGCGACGGTGACATGCATCAGGTCATGGCCCTTATTGAAGGCCTGATAAAGCATGTGTTCGCCGAGGTCACTCAGCACTGCGCCGCCGAACTGTCCCAACTCGGCCGCCAACTGCCGCATTTCGCCACAGCGTTCCCGATCTACAGCTCCGACGCGTTGCGCGCCGAACATGGCGACGACTTCGAGAAGATCATGTCGGCCAAAGCGCACACGCCGTTTTTCGTCACCAACTACCGTCGCGAGTTCTACGATCGCGAAACCCCGGGCAAGCGCGGCACGTACAACAACTATGACCTGATCTATCCCGATGGCTATGGCGAAGCCCTGTCCGGCGCGGAGCGTGAGTTCGAATACGAGCAGATCGTCTACCGCATGAACGAGCTGTCGATGGACCTGCAGCCGTTCGCCAACTACCTGGAAGTCGCTCGGCGCGGCTTGCTGCACCCGAGCGCCGGTGGCGGTCTGGGCATCGAGCGTCTGCTCAAGTTCATCTGTGGCAAGCGACGCATCCGCGATGTAGCGCTGTTCGACCGCACGGTCGGTACCCGCTTCCTGTTCTGATCCGGACCTGACTCTCACAGCCTGCTCCGCTGCCGCGGCGGCAGGCTTGGCCATGGAGAAACATAATGTCTGCACTGCGTATTCACTGGTGCTCACCGCTCGATAGCGGTCAGCAAAAGGCCTCGGAAAAATACGACACCGGCGCCCTCGACTTCGCCGGGATCGTCGATTTCGCCAAGGAAGCCGATGAGCTGGGCATCGACTCGCTGTTGATGGGCATCAGCTACCACATGCCCGATCCGCTGCCGATGATTGGCGCGCTGGTGCGTGAGACCGATCGCGTCAAATTCATTCTGGCTTACCGTCCGGGGCTGGTGCCGCCGACCCTGTTCACGCAGATCGTCAACACCGTGTCGTGGATGTCGGACAAGCGTATCTCGCTGAATCTGGTCGCCGGCATTTCCCCGGACGAACAAGCCTATTACGGCGACTTCGTGGCGCACGACGGACGCTATGAGCGCACCGGCGAATTCCTCGACATCCTCAATCGGTTCTGGAGCGGCGAATCACCGCTGACCTACCACGGCAAGCACTACCGCATCGAAAAAGCCCAGCTCGGGTTGCCGTTCAAGGATGCCGAGCGTCCGCGTATTTATCTCAGCGGCGCCTCGGACGTTGCCCAGCAGATCGCCATCCAGCACAGCGATTGCTGGCTGCGTTACGGCGATACACCGCAAGGAATTGCCGAGGCCGCCCGCACGGTTTTGCAGTCCGGTTGCTCGGTGGGAATTCGCATGCACGTACTCGCCCGCGAAACCCGCGCCGAAGCGCTGGCGGCGGTCGAGAGCATGATGGAAAACCCGGACGAACAGCATCGCGAATGGGTGCGTGAGTTCGTCGGACGCTGCGATTCGGAAGCGGTGAAAACCTCGTTCCGCCTTGCCGACAAAGCTGAACACGACTGGCTGTCGCCGATGCTCTGGTCGGGTGCCGTGGCCTATCGTGGCGGTCCGGCATTGTGCGTGGTCGGCAGCTATCAGGAAGTCGCCGAATACTTGTTCGAGTACAAAAAAGTCGGCGTCAGCGAGTTCATTTTCTCTGGCTGGCCAACCCGCGACGAAATGCGCCGTTTCTGCACATACGTGCTGCCTTATCTGCGCGAGCTGGAAACCGTCTGGGACCACGAGCATGCATGACATCAACGACGCTGCACGCAATAGCGCGATTCGTTGGTTCGGTGCCGGGTTGCTGTGTGCCTTGCTGGCGGAGCAGACCGTGCTGTTTGCCGTGCCGTTGATGATTTTCCAGCTCACTGGCAACGTGCGCTATTCCGGCGTGGCGTTTGCGCTGGAGTGGCTGCCGGCACTGATTGCCTATCCGTTCGCCGGGTTGCTGGCTGACCGGTTTGGTGGGCGCCTGCTGTTTCGCGGCGCCAATACTGCGCGGGGACTGAGCCTCGCCGTGACACTGGGGATCTGCTGGTATCAGCCGCAATGGATGATCTGGGCGTTGATCGGCAACGGCATCGTATTGTCGGTGCTAATGGCGCCGGTGCGCATGGCGGTTGAAAAAAGCGTGCCGCTGATCGCCGGCCCTGAACGCCTCGCTCACTGTCAGTCGCTGGTGCAGAACATGGAGCTGCTGGCCATGGCACTGGGCCCGGCACTCGCCGCCGGGTTGGCGATGTATGCCGACAAGCGCTGGCTGCTGGGGCTGGCGGCAGTCGCACTGTGTGCTGCGGCGCTGTTCTGGACAGGTTTGCCGACGGCGCGCTCCGTCAGTCGCCCGACCAGCGTGTTCAAGGATCTCGCGCTCGGCTGGCGCCTGTTGCTTGGCAACCCGCCAGTGCTGTCGCTGGCCGGGCTGAATTTCAGCATCAATCTGGCATTCGCTGCCGTGCTCAGCGCCAACGCGTTCGTCATCAGCGGCGTGTTCAGCGCCGCCGACGGCGTGTTTGGTCTGATGAATGCAGGGGCCGGCGCGCTGGGTCTGTTGAACTTCATTCTGGTGCCGCGACTGTTGGCGCGCATGTCGATTTATCGACTCGGTGCACTGGGTTTTGCCTTGCTGTGCCTGGGCCTGATCTGCATGGGCGTGGCCAGCGGTGTGTTGCTGTATGCCCTGAGTTTCCTGCTGGCAATGGCCGGATGCGCACTGTTCAACGTGTTCAACCGTACGCAGCGGATCAAGGCGATCGAGAGCGCTCATCTGGGCAAAGTCATGGGGCCGTTTTATCTGGTCAACCTGCTCTCTTATCCCCTGGGTGGTTTGCTCACCGCCAGCGTCGGCCACGTCTACGGCGTGCAGGTGCTGATTCTGGTGCTGGCACTCGTGCTGACCGTGCCCGGCACGCTGCTGTTCATTTTAACCACCCGGCGCTTTCGCCTCGCCCTCGAAGGTCCATCGCTCGCCATGGAGGCATCCCAATGAAAACTCGGCCTCACTGCCTGCTCGCCACCGTCGAGTCTGACTCGCACATGTGGAATCTGGTGTACCTGCAACTGTGGCTGGGCGAGCACGGCTTGAACGTGAAGAACCTCGGCAGTTGCACGCCGATGGACACAGTGCTCAGTGCATTGCAACAGCGCCGCACGCAGTTGCTGGTGGTCAGCAGCGTGAATGGCCACGGTTACTCCCAGGGTCTGGAGCTGATCCGCAAGGTGCGCCAACTGCACCCGCAACTGGCCTGCGTGATCGGCGGCAAGCTGACCACTTCCGAAAATGAAACCCTGGCAGTCCGGCAAGCCTTGATCGATGCCGGTTACAACCAGGTGTTCGTCGGCCCCGACGCTATCGACACCTTCAGCTGCTATCTGGGCTCGCTGCACGCGCAGCCCGACGCTGACTCCGTACTCGCCGACAGTGTGACGTCCTGGGGCTGACCCTCCGGCCACGACTGACTTCACTCATTCAAAGGATTACCACGATGCACATCGTAATCGTCAACCGCTGGCCGCGCTTTCGTGATGGGCGCCGCTGGGACAACGAACTGACTCGCTACGAAGATTTCTTCGACCATCAACAACACCGGATCAGCTACGTGGTCGATGCACTCGGCGCCGACGGCGTACTCGCTCCGGCGCAGCATATCGCTCATCAGGTGCAGGTCGCTGACGTCAACCAATACGAGCAACTGCTCGGCGCGGTGCAGGAAGTCATCGAACGCGTCGGCCCCGTCGATCAGTTGATTGCCCTGTCCGAGTTCACCCTGGAAATCGCCGCGCGCGTGCGCCAGACCCTGAACATTCCCGGACACGGCCCGGATGAAGTGGCGGTTTACCGCGACAAGGCACGCATGAAGGAAATCCTGCAAAACCATGGCCTGCCGGTGCCGCCGTTTGCGCGTTGCGAGTCGGTGCAACAGGCCGTGGATTTTGCCCGGGAAATCGGTTTCCCGCTGATCGTAAAACCAGTGGACGGCGCCGCGAGCATGGGCGTGGAGAAAGTCGAAAACGAGATTGAACTGCGCACGCTGCTCAATAGCATCGACCTGTCGCGCTATGAGATCGAAGGCTTCATGCACGGCCAGACCTACCACATCGACGGCTTCGTCGATGTCGACGGCAGCGTGCCGTTTCAGGTGGTGTCGCGTTACATCAACAGTTGCCTGGATTTCGCCAAGGCGCAGCCGCTGGGCTCGGTGATCGTCCAGGCATCGGCCCTGCGTACGCGCATCGAGGCTTTCAGCCAACAGATCATGCGTGCCCTCGATCTGCGCTGCACGGCGTTCCACCTGGAAATTTTCGTCGAACCGAACGACTCGCTGGTGTTCCTCGAAATCGGTGCGCGGGTCGGCGGCAGCGAAGTCCCGCACCTGATCAACAAAGTGTTCGGAGTCAATCTCTACGAGCATTGGCTGCGCCGCCTCGCCGGCGATCAAGTGCCGGTGCCCGCCGTCAGCCACGACCCGAGCGGCGGCTGGCTGGTGATCCCGAAACCCGCTGCCCTGCCGTGCCGGGTAGTGCAAGCCGATTCGTTGCGCGAAACCGTGCCCAATCTGTGGCGCGAGTTGCTGCCCGAGCCGGGGCAGATTCTCGAGTCCGGCGGCAGCTACGACGCCCTGCACAGCGGACGCTTCATTTTTGTCGGCGGCAGCGAAGTGGCCACTGAAAACGATATCCGCCACACCACTCAGGTATTCCAATTCCAGGCGGAACCACTATGAACGCCCCCACTTCCCAAGCCTTGAACGACGAACCGCTGCTGGGTCAGATCAACCACTATTTGCGCGCCGACGAACGTCGCGCAGTAGCTGTCCTCGGCGAGCGTCTGATTGACGCTGCGGGCGGTCTCGACGGGCTGACCGGCTACAAATTGATGGTCGCTTACGGCGGCGGTAAAGACAGTTCGTACACCGTGGCCATGCTGCGCGCCACCCAGTTACAGCTGTCAATCCTGCATGGCCGTACCTTTCAGTTGCGCATCGCCAACATGCGCCATGCCGGCGTGCCGGATGCGGTGATGGCCAACATTGATCGGGTCTACCGCGCGCTGCACCTGTTCGATGATCCGCGAGTAGAAATGCTGGTGGTCGATCACCGCCAGATTCGCCCGTTCGAACGGCATCTGCCGTTCCCCGACGATGTACAGGCGATGAACCGTTTCGACGTGCTGATGAACGGCCACCGCACCGCTGGCGACGGTCGCCCGACCTTCTGCAACAGCTGCAACCTCGCCGTGGCGGATTTCTATGGTCGCGCCGCGTGGTGGCAGGGCGGCGTCAATGCAGTGGTCACCGGTGATTCGCGCAAAGAGCAGAAGCACTATTTCACCTGGATCATGCGTCTGGCGCAGCGTCTCGGGCTGGATGTCGAAGAATGCCGCCGGCAGGGCTTTCGCGGGTTGCTGCAAGCACTGGATGGCGTGGCCCAGCGCTATTTCATCGAACTATTCGGCGAAGGCTTCGATCAGCATCGCGAGGAACGACGCGTTGCCTGCGGTGACGACAACGCCGATCCAGCGTTCATCAGCATTTATGATCTGGTCAGCTACAAGGTCGAGGATCATTGGGAGCTGATTACCGAATTCCTCGATTTTCGCTTCGAAGAGCTGGCATTCAGCTTCACCGAATCCGATTGCGCCAACCCGATGTTGATGGCGCACTTTCGCGGGCTGAAGGCCGAGTACGTGCAGGGTCGCAGCTACAACCAGGGGATTGCCGAATACCTGGAGCTGGCGCAGGCGCTCATGCGCAAGAAAGAAATGCCCCAGCGCCTGATCGATCTGGCCATGTCGGCCTATGTCGATGCGCCGGGCATGCAGGCGCGCCGCACGCTCGCCGAGCGCTTCGCCGAGCAGGCGTTCGGTCTCAATGAAATGCAATTGGTGTGTATGCAGTTTGCGCCGTTCGTTGATCGTGGCCGCGAGTTCTCCAGCTTCGTCGGGCTATGCCATCCGCAGCGTCTGGCCGATCTCGACAACCTGCACCGAGTGCTCGCAGGCGAGCACGACGAGCCGGCCCTCTGTCAGTGGCTGAGCGAGGTCAGTGGCCTGCCGCTGCCGGCGTTGCGCAGTCTGTACGCCCATCAACGCATCGATTTCGACAGCGACGTCACGCTGATCGCACGGGTGCGCGCCGGTGATCCGCACAAGGGACGCATCAGTCGCTACGACCCGGCGACCGGTGAAACTGTGGTTGAACTGGTCTCGGGACGCTAAAGCATGACGGCGTTCAACGGCGGCCATTTTCAACAGTTCATCGAGCGCGCCCGCGTCCGAAATGAGCTGGTGGTGCAACCGCGCATGGGTTTTGGCGCACTCAGCCAGATGCGTGCGGGGCTGGCGAGCGTCGCCGCCCTGCCCTGCGCGGCCATCGGCACCATCACGCTCGACAGCTACACCCGGGTCGGCGATTACCAGAGTGCGTTGCAATGTCTGAACAGTTCGGCGCCGATGAACGGGTTCCCGATCATCAGCCATCCGATCGAAGCGGTACGCGGCATGCTCGCCGGACTGTACAGCGCAGAGTTTCCGATCCAGATCCGCCACGGCACGGCCAAACCGCAGAATGTGTTCCAGCGTCTGGCGGCATTGGGTCTGGACGCAACAGAGGGCGGCCCGGTGTCGTACTGCATGCCCTACAGCCGCCTGCCGTTGGCCGAGGCGGTCAGTGCTTGGGCGCAAAGCTGTCAGGTGCTGGCCGGCGCAACCGAACATGCGCATATCGAGAGTTTCGGCGGCTGCCTGTTGGGGCAGTTGTGCCCGCCCTCGCTGCTGATCGCCATGACCTTGCTGGAGGCCCTGTTTTTCCGTCAGCACGGGGTGCGCGGCGTCTCGTTGAGCTACGCCCAAGGCACTTCGATGGAACAGGATTTCGGCGCGTTGCAGGCATTGCGCGAATTGGCCGCCCAGTATCTCGACGGCGATCACTGGCATGTGGTGGTGTATTCGTACATGGGCGTGTTCCCGACCTCCCGCCACGGCGCACGGCGTTTGATTTGCGACAGTGCGCGGCTGACCAAGGCTGCCGGTTGCGAGCGGTTGATCGTCAAGACCGTCGCAGAATCGCGGCAAATTCCCTCGGTCGAGGACAACCTTGATGCCTTGTGCATGGCCGCCGAAGTCGCTGCTGGCGAACTCCCGACGGTAGACGCGGGCAGCGCCGCCTATTACCAGGAAACGCTGTTCGAAGCGCGGCGACTGGTGGAGACCGTGCTCAATCTGCACGCCGACATCGGCGTGGCGCTGGTGCAGGCCTTCGCGCGCGGCTTGCTCGACATTCCCTACTGCCTGCACCCGGACAACCCGGGCCGCGCCACCACCCGTATCGACGACCAGGGCGCGTTGCGCTGGGGCAACACCGGCCGTTTGCCGTTGCCTCGCAGCAGTGGCTGGTCGGTCGACGGCCCCGGTATCAGCTCGTCCGAGCTGTTTCAGATGTTGCATTACACGGTGAACCGTTATGACCAACCCTTGCATTGATTCCAGCGCGGCGCCGTTGATTCTGGTCGACGCTTACTCGACCGGAGCCCTGCTGGCCCGCTCACTGGCCGGACAGCGGCCTCTGCTCCATGTGCGTTCACGCGCACACATGCCGGCCGCATTTGCCGCGAGCTGCCCGACAGAATTGTTCGCCAAGGACTACAGCGTCGCCGAGGAAGGCCTTGAACCATTGTTGCTCAAGCTCGCCGCCTATCGCCCGGGCGCCGTGCTGACGGGCAGCGAATTCGGCGTAGAACTGGCGGACTTGCTGGCCGCACGTCTGGGCCTGCCCGGCAATAATCCGGCGACCTCCGCCGCGCGTCGCGACAAGTCATTGATGGCTGAACGCGTGGCCGAGGCCGGGTTGCCAGTGGCGGCACAGCTGCGCACCCGCTCGCTGGAGCGAGCGCTGGTCTGGTTCAATGCCCGCGGCGGCGAAACCGTGGTGGCGAAACCGCTGGACAGTGCCGGTTCGGATAACGTGTTCATCTGCCACGATGCGCTGCAACTGGAAGCCGCCATCGAGTCGATCCTCGGCGCCACCAATCTGATGATGCTCAACAATGAACAGGTGCTGCTGCAGGAATACCTGACGGGCGCCGAGTACGTGATCAACAGCGTCAGCCACGCGGGCGAGCACTGGATCACCGACGTGTGGAAATGCTCGAAGACCTTCGCCGCCGACGGCCGCAAGATCTACGACCGCGAGGACCTGCTGCCGGCGGACGCCCGCGAGCTGCCGCAACTGATTGAGTATGTGCAAGGCGTGCTCGATGCGCTGGGGATCGTGCATGGCCCGGCGCACACCGAGTTGATCCTGACCGGCAATGGCCCGCGCCTGCTGGAAACCGGTGCACGCCTGTCCGGACTGGCCTGCCCGCCCGCCCTGCAAGCGGCCACCGGCAACGATCAGGTAGCCCTGACCTGCCAAAGCTATCTGGACCCGGCGCGTCTGGCGCAGTGGCCCAAACGCTATCAGCTGTTGCAACACGCGCGGGGCATGAACCTGATCGCCCACCGCCACGGGCTGTTCGCGCAAGCGCATGTGCGCCAACGCCTGGAAGCCTTGCCAAGTTTTCACAACGCCAGGTTCCGCTTCGCCGAAGGGGCAAGGATTGCCCCCACCGTAGACCTGAACAGCTCACCGGCTGCGGTGTTTCTACTGCACCCACAGAGCGAACGCATCGACGCTGATTACGACGCATGGCGTGGATGGGAAAGGGATTGGTTGTAACCACTGACGCCCCCGACCACGGGGCTTAACAAGGAAGAGAGCCATGAGCCTGCATACCCGAACCAAACGACTTACCGTTCCTCAATTGGTCGCGATGAAGGGGCAACAGAAAATTGTCTCCCTGACTGCCTATACGAGCTGGATGGCCAGATTGATGGACCCTGTTGTCGACTTCATCCTGGTGGGTGACTCGACCAACATGGTCGGACTTGGCCGCCACTCAACGCTGGACATGAGCCTGGAGGAAACCATCGTTTTCACCCGCGCCGTGGTCAGCAGTACCCGGCTGGCCTGCGTAATCGCCGATATGCCGTTTGGCAGCTATCAGGAATCGCCGCAGCAGGCCTACCGCAACTGCGCGCAGGTGATGGCGCGCACCGGTTGCGATGCGGTCAAGCTCGAAGGCGGCGCGGTGTTCGCCGAAACCGTGGAGTTTCTGGTCAAACGCGGCATCCCGGTGATGGCGCATCTCGGCCTGATGCCGCAATACGTCAACACCATGGGTGGCTTCAAGGCCCAGGGCATGAATGAGGCTGGCGCCATGAACCTCGAAGCCGATGCACGCGCACATATTGAGGCCGGTGCGTTCAGTCTGTTGCTCGAAGGCGTGGCCGAAGGCGTGGCGCGCCGGATCAGCGACTTTTCCCCCGTGCCGACCATCGGCATCGGTGCTTCACCGGCGTGCGATGGTCAGGTGCTGGTGACCGAGGACATGCTAGGACTGGGCGGTGATCACGTACCGCGCTTCGTCAAGCAATACACCGATGTTGGCGCGCAGATTCGCCAGGCGTGTGAGGCGTTCGCCGACGAAGTGCGCGCCGGCACATTCCCCGAACCCCGGCATTGCTATGGCATCAACTGAGCGCCGGCCATCGAACCTTCATCCTGAATGGCCTGAGTCAGCACTTTCAGCGCGTGGGTGATGTCCTTGCTCCAGTCGATGGTGTAGCTCAGGCGCAAATGATGCTGCCACGCCCCCTGCTGGCTGAAGATTTCGCCGGGAGCAATCACGATGCGTTTGGCCAACAAGCGCTCAAAAACCCGGCGCATGTTCACCGGGCGCGTGGCCTCGATCCAGAACGCCGCGCCGCCCTGCGGGGCGACAATGCGTAACTGACCCTCCGTGTGTTCGTGCAGCATGGCTTTCATGCGCTGCATGCGGTCGATCAGCATGCTGCGCAACATCTGCGTGTGTTGGTCGATGCGCCGCGTGGTGTAGAGCTTGGCAATCGCTTTTTGCCGAATCGGCGACAAACGAAAGGCACGTTCCAGAAACAGCCGATGCAGTTCGGGCCCTTGAAAGCGACTGAGCACAAAGCCATACGGCGCCTCCGAACCGATGATCTTGTCGAACGTGGAAAACACCAGCAGCCGTTCCGGGTCGGCAAAGTCACGGTAGCGCGCGGCTTCAGGGACGAAGCTGAATTCGCCATAGCAGTCATTTTCGAACAGCCAGACCCGCCGTTCCGCCAGCCAGCGGCAGATCACTTGCTTGTCTTCGGCGGGCATCAGGCTGCCGTGGGGAATGTTCACGGTGGAGGACAACACCGCCAGAGTGATGGGTTCTCGCTGCAACAACGCCTGGACTTTGAGCAAGTCAAAGCGGCCATCGTCACCCAGCGGCACTTCGATGACGCGGATGTTCGCCGCGTGCAGTTGCCGCAGAATCGCCCACGAGCACGGCGATTCCACCAGCGCCACAGTGCCGGTCAGCTTCAACGCCTCAAGGGACAAATCAAGCACGCTGCGCAGATCGGAACCGATGTAAACGTGCTCGGCACGCCAGTAGCAGCGCGTCGAACGGGTGTAACGATCGGCCAGAACACTGCGCAATTCGGTTTCGCCAAACGGTTGATACAGCGGCGCATGCGAGCGCGGGTATTGGCGCGTCAGTTCGCGTTCGGTCATCAATAACGGGTTTTCCAGCGACAGCAGCATGGCCGGGGCATCACTGCTCAGCGCCAGCATTCCCGGTTGCCGGGCGTTGGAGAACACGTTGTCGAGCAGGTTCGGCGAGCCTTCGTTGATCAGCGCGGATGGCATAGCGCGGGTGTAGTAGCCAAGCTTCGGCCGGGCGTAGATACGCCCTTGGTCTTCCAGCAAGGAATAGGCGTATTTGGTCGTGGACACTGACACATTCAAGCGCTGCGCCAATTGTCGCAACGACGGCAGCTTCTGTTCTCCCTCAGGGCTCGCGGCTTCGATCAGTTCGACGAGATAGCGGTATACGGCCTGATAGGCAAATGTCGAATCTTTATTTGGGTTCATGCTCAATCGCTTTAAATCCTGGTGCGTTAGGTACTGCGCCTACCACGCGCGGTCGGGACCACGGGGAAAACGCTTGCACTCGGCCATCCATGCCAACGCTCGGGCATCGAACGGATGCCCGCAGGTTTAAAAACATCATCAGCAATGGACGTTGCGAAGGGGTGAAGTCGCTATCTGGAACCAGCGGGGTGTTGCGCAAGTTTTCCGCTGGATGAATCACGCACATCATCCATAGGGTAAGCCTCCTGCCCGGCGTCGATCGTCAGGAACAGCGCCGATAGTGCTCGCTTTTATCAGTCGATACCAAGCGCAACCGCGCATCCCGGACGGAACGCGCGGCAGGAGAGCCGCATTCAGCGATGATAACGCCGCACCACGCTGCTGTTACGCAGCACATGGCCTTTGATTTTTTCCATCAGCTCGGCGCGGGTCAAACCGGCAGGCAAGGCATCCGGGGCCAGATCCAGGGCGTAGATCTGGATGATGTAGTGGTGCGCGCTGTCACCCACCGGTGGGCAAGGTCCCATGTAATGAGTGTTGCCCTTGCTGTTGGTGCCACCGACGCCTTCAAGCGCCGATTTGGCGCCGACACCGGCGGGAATCTGCCGGGTCGTGGCTTTGATGCCGTAGTGAATCCAGTGATCGACGCCCAAACCTTTCTGGCCGTCCGGGTCGTGCATGACGATCGCGTAGCTTTGGGTACCGGCAGGTCGAGTACTCCAGCTCAGGGCCGGCGACTGGTTCTTGCCGTTGCAGCCCGGCGCATCGCTGGCCGCTGCCGAGGTGAACAGTCGATTATCGGAAACACCGGGGATGCTGAGCGTGAAACGCTCCTGGGCCTGCGCCGGAAACTGCACGCAAAGGGCAACGGCAATGGCCGCCAGCCAAGGGTTGAGAGAGGTCAATCGGGTCATTCCGGGAGCACCTTGTACAGTGAGGCCGTCGTCGGCCTGCAAACTATAGCTGTACCTTCCGTGCCATGGCAGCAGCAAATGCCCGAACCTCGCACCGCGCCGCACACTCACGAGAGCAATACCCGAGAGGAAGCCCTGTACCCTGCCGCCCGTTCAGCGGCTCATGGGCTCAGCGGCTGACGATTGTCGTCGGCCTCGGCATGCAGAAAGATCACGCGCGGGTGCTCCAGCGGCGCCAGGGGTGGCGGTAGCTCCGCCGGTTCTACCGGCCGGAAATTCAGCACCACGTTGCTCACGTCACCCTCTTGATCGTTGTGAATGGTCATCACCCCGGGCGTGCGCAGTTTCTGCAAACGCTCGTCGCACAGCTTGAAGCTCTTGCTCAACCCCTCGTCATCGGCCACCGGCGCTGGCAAACGGCGTTGAGCGAAACGGCGGCTTTTGCGCTGTTGGTAACGCGCCCAAGCGATCAGGATCACAGCATTGACCACCGCCACCCACAGATAAATCTGCAAGGTGGCCAGCGCATCAAACGCCGAGCTATCGATCCGCGGCGCACCTTCGTGGCTTTCGATCAGCGGCCACAACCCTCGCGCCATAAGATACAACAGACCAACCCAGGCAATAACGGTAAAGAATGCATCGACCACGACCAGAAACGGCCGCTGGCGAGTCCGGATGATTTTCATTTGATGACCTCCTCTTCGTCGTCCCCGATCGGTTTGATACCCCGATCAGGACTGACCCAGCGCGCACGCTTCTGATGTTGACCAAACAGCACCTTGGGGAAACTCACAAGCGTGGTCAGCAAGCTGACTAGCCAGAACGCAATCGGGTACCACACCACCCAGAACATGGTTTTGCCCAGCCCCGGTTCGTAGCGCCGATCAATGATGATGCTGACGGCGAACTGCACGAGGCAGACGAAGGCCAGCAACAACCCGGTAAACGCCGGCGGCATCAGGTGATCCACGGCGATGGCTTCGGGCATGACCACGAACTTGCCGACACCCCAGAAGATCACCGACAGCAGGAAGGTGAACGCCCAACCGGTCGACAAGCAGTATTCGAACAACAGCGGCCACAGATAACGATGGCGGTATTGCCAGATGCCGCGGATGTTCTTGAACAGCACCTCGGCGCCGCCCTGGGCCCAGCGCAAGCGCTGCTTCCACAAACCACCGAGGGTTTCCGGCATCAGGATCCAGCACAGTGCGCGCGGCTCGTAGAAGATGCTCCAGTGGTCCAGTTGCAGCTTCCAACTGATGTCGATGTCTTCGGTGATCATGTCCGGGCTCCAGTAACCGACCCGGTGCAGCGCGGTGCGGCGGAACGCGACGATCACGCCCGACACGGTGAAGATCCGCCCGAATACCCGCTGCGTGCGTTTGATCAAACCGATGATCGAGGAGAACTCACCCACCTGCACCCGCCCGACCAGCGTCGAGCGTGTACGAATCCGTGGGTTGCCGGTGACCGCGCCGAGGCGGTTGTTATCCAGCATGGGCGCCACCAGATAGGCCGCCGTGTTCGGCGCCAGCAGCGCGTCACCGTCGATGCACACCAGATATTCGCTGCGCGCGGCGATAGCGCCCATGCGTAGGGCAACTGCCTTGCCCTGGTTTTCTGCCAGGTGCAGAACCCGCAATCGCGGGTCTTCCTTGGCCAGCCGGTCGAGCACTTGGGCGGTGTTGTCCTTGGAGCCGTCATTGATCGCGATGACTTCGATGTTCGGGTAATGCTGGGCCAGCGCCGCATGGATGGTGTCGGCGGCGTTGTCGCCTTCGTTGTAGCAAGGGATCAGGATCGAGATCAGCGGCTCGCCGGCCAGTGGTGGCGGCAGCGTGTCGTCCTTCCAGGGCCAGTGGCGTTCCCAGTGCAGCCAGAAATACAGGCCACCGGCAATCCACAGCCCCGACATGAACAACGGGTAGAAGAACACGAAGTCCATCAGGAACTGCCCGGTGACGAGGAAAATCAGTCCCAGCGGTAGACCGAGGACAAGCGCCAGAACAAGCAGGGCTAACAGTCTATCCAGCATGTCATGGGTTCCATTTGTTGGAGAGCGCAGGCCGGACGGTTTTCAGCTCCGGCAGGTTGTCGAGGAAGTTGTCCGGGTAATAACCGAAACTGGTCGCGCCCTGACGTTTGAGACGGCTCATCCAGTCAGCCAATTGCTGGCTGTCGATGTCGGCCTGGTCCTTTTTCGTCCAGTCCCGTGCCTGCAATTCGAACACCGTGCGATCCAGTGCGCCGGGACGGGCCTTGACCGTGTCGACCAACGTTTCGAGCCACGGCCCGGATTGCGCCTGAGTCTGTTTTTCCATGAGTGGCATGGCCATCGGGGCCGTCCAGTCGTAGGTGGCGAGGAAGTCGTCGAGGTTCTGCGCGTACCACGCTTCGCTCTCGGGATTGAGCATCGGTTCGGCAAAGATATTGCGCGCGGTCTTCACCTGCGGGCCGCGAATGGCGCGAACCTTGGCCGTCAACTCGTTGGTGAAATCGATCAGGTAGCGGCTCTTGAAACGCGTCCAGCGCTGCATGGCCGCCGGATCATCACGCAGCGCTGCAATCGAGCCCGGCAAGCCGTTGGCCGCGTAGACTTTGAGCGCCGCCGGGCTGGCGTCTTCGAAGTCCGAGAGCACCGCGTCATCGTGATAGAGAATGCCGTCGACCGACGTCAGGCGCGCCACGTCCTCGTAGATTTCACCGATGATCCGTCGTACTTCAGGGTCGAACGGTGACAAGCGTTGATACTGATCCGGGTCCACCGAAGTGGTGCCGGTTTTCGGGTCCCAACGGGTCACGCGCGGCAGTTTTGAGTCCAGACCAAAACTCAGCACCGGCATCCACGCGAAGACCTTCACATTCGCGCGGGTACGCAGTTGCCAGGCAACGCGGTCGAAAATGTCCGCACGCATGGGCAGATGGCGGTTGGGGAAGTACAGCGAGTGCACCAGACCATCGCCCTTCGGGTCGCCGAACGCCTGCAGGAACACGGTATTGGCACCCATGTCGGCCATGCGCTGGATCAGCTTGCCGAGGTTGATTTCTTGCTGCGCCGGGTCCGGGTCGTAGACGTTGTCCAGATCCACATGCACCACCCGCATCACCGCATCGGACTGCACCTCGACGACGCTGCTGGCGAAATGTTCGCCATCCGGGTCAGAGGCGACCAAAAAGCGCGGGCTGCTCATCAGGTTTTCGAGGCTGTCTAGGCCGTCGTTCAGAGTCAGGGCCATCTGATAGCCCTGTTCATCGACCACCGTCAGCGACGTGCCGTCTGCCGCACCGTAAGGCCAGACCCAGACACGCGGCTTATGGCCGGTGACCTTGCGGATTTTTTCCGTGATGGCCGCTACGTCGGTGCGAATTCGCGCCTGAAATTCGGCCTCGGTTTCGTAGCGTTTGGTCTGAGGGTTATAGCCCCGGGTAGCCGCCGCAGGCTGCAAATTGCCTTGCGGGTTGGCCAGGATGCCTTTGTGGCTGGCATCGGTGTGGGCGGCGATTTCCACCAGCCCGGAGCGCGAGATTTCGCGCACCTGATCCCAGGTCAGAAAGTCGGAGCGAGCACGCGGCGTGCCGGCGAAATCCACCGGTTGATCGAGCGGTGTATCGAGCCAGGTGCCGACTGGCGCCAGCAGCGCATGCCAGTTGTAGGCGCGCAGCACTGGCAACACACGGGTGTAGAAACTGGCATAACCGTCGTCGAAGCTGAGCAGTATGGCCTTCGCTGGCAACTCCGGCCCGCCCTTGCGTGCAGCCATGATCTGATCGACCGTAACCGGCTGGTAGTTGTTCTCCCGCAGCCACGCGAGTTGCTCGATCAGGCGCTCGGTACGCACCGCCACCACGGCCTGATCGGGGTCGACATCCTCGACGTCGTGATAGGCGATACCGAGTACGTAATTTTTCGGCCACGGTTTTTCGCTGGCCGCCACCGTGCGCTCGGACGGCGGGGCGAACGCCGGGGCTTGCTGGGCACAGGCGCTGACCAGCAGCACCCCCAGCAGAAGGATGAAACGCGAAGTCAAAGGCATCTTCAAACTCTTCTAGAAGCGGAAAGTGAGGTCGACGAGCAAACGCAGATCGGATTCCCGGTCACCGTCGTAAGGCCGGTTGATCACACTCAACATGCCTCCCACCTCGAATACGTCGTTCCAGGCATAGCGCTGACCATAACCGAGCAACGCCATGCCACCGGTGCCCTGGTCGCGCTGGCTGTAAGTGCCTGCCCCGACCTGGAACTGCTGACTCCACGAGGTTTCGTAGCGGTGGTAGAGCACATGATTGACGTTCAGCAGCGGCATGACGCTGAAGTCCGCCTTCGGGTTGAAGTACGGCACGTCTGCGGAGTTGGAGTTGTGGCTGGTGCCGACCTCAAGACCGGCGTCGACCTGCACGTTCGGTGCGCTGTAGAGACCTTCACGCCCGGTCAGCAAGGCTTCGACCCGGTTGTTGCCATCGCTGAAGTGCGAAGGGCTGACGGACAGGCGCCACTCGCGACTTTCATTGGCGCGCCAGCGAATGAAGCCGCTGCCGCCATTGGCGGTGATATCGCTGTTCAAGGCCCGCAGCGGGGTTTGCGCCGACAGGTATTCGAGGCTGGCGCCGTACTGCCAGTGGTCGTTGATATCGCGGGCAATCGCCAACCGCGCGCCCAGCTTGTCGCCGAAACCATAAGCGTGATTGGAGACCTCGGCTTCCAGGCTCATGTCGCGGGTGCGCCGCTCCAGACCCACACGCTGAAAACGGTGATGACCAGTGCCTTCGGCGAAGTCGCCGGTGGCATAGCCGACACCGGCGAACACACGCCAGTCTTCATCGATTGGCGGGCTGTACAAGGTGCTTTCGATACCGAAATCCTTGCTGCCGGTAACCGCCCCGGTATCGCCGCTGTTGCCGCCGTAAGCCTTGCCACCATAGCTTTCGACACGCAACTCGGCCATGTCATGCACGTCGCGCTGGCGGGCCAGGCGCTGTGCTTGCCGGTTATCCGGGAAGCGCTCGATCACGTCGTCGGTCAGCGCCTCCATTTGTCGCCATTGCTGCAACTCCATCGCCGTTTGGGCTTGAGCGATTTCCAGGCCCATATTGCGCGGCGCCATGGCCTCGGTTTCCTTGAGCAGGTTCTCGGCGCGGCGCGGCCAGTCACGGGCCAGGTACAAATCAGCCTGGGCCAGACGCAAACCGATGTTGCCCGGCGCCTGCCCGACCAGCACCTGCAAACGTTCTTCGCCGTGGGACAAATCGGAGCCGTAAGTGCCGGCCTGCGCCGCGAGTTGCTGGGCATCCATCCATTCGTCGTTGGGGTTGCCGATGGGCAGACCTTTGAGCTCGATACGCGGGCGCTGAGACTTGGCTGCATCCTCGGCCACGTTTCGGGCCTCATCGGCGCGATCACTTTCGAGCAGCGAGTAATACAGCGCGGTCGTGTCTTCCAGGCGATCACCGACATCGGCGTCCGGTGCCGAAAGCACTTGGCGGTAGAGGTCAGTGGCGATTTCCGGTTCGCGTTGATCCAGATACGAGGACGCCACCCAGCGTTGGGCATAGGTCGGCACCGTCACGCCTTCGGCTTGCAGCTTTTCGTATTCAGCAATGACGTCTGCGGTACGCGCCCGCGCCTTGAGCGCGCCCATGCGGTCGATGCGCCAGCGGATCACGTCGTCGTGAGCCGTCGCGTCCGGTGTCCAGGTGGCGAGCAGTTTGTCGTAATCGGCCAACGCCCGGTCAGCGATCACATAGCGTTCTTTTTCGCTGCGGGTGGCCAACTCCGCCAGACGCACGCGCTCGGCGGCCAGATCGCCTTCGAGGCGACGCAGGGTCACCGGATCGATCAGACCCGGACGCTGATGGGCCAGCCGCAGCGCCGGCTCCGGCAAACGTGCCTTTTGCAGCGCAACCACGTATTCGCGGGCGACTTCAGGTTTGTTGCCGGCGCGAATGAACGCCTGATCGTATTCAAACAGGGCGTCGTAAGGTTTGTTGGCGCGGGTCAGGGCATAGCCCAGGGCGAGGCGGCGTGACGGGTCGTCGGGTTTGGCGGCCACCAGCGCTTTGGCGCGCGAGACCGACTCATCGGGCTTGCCGGCGTCAGCCTGGGTCAAGGCCAGGCCCAGTTGCAGGTCGGCATTGTCCGGCTCCAGCGCCAGTGCCTTGTTATAGACCTGAGTGGCCTGATCCCAACGTTTGAGGTTGCGATAAGCACGGGCGGTGGCGGTCAGCGCCTGAATCGGCAGTACCCGGTCGCGGCCCTGGGTTTCATAAACCTTGACCACTTCGGCGTCGAGCCCGGCCCAACCGGCAATTTGCAGGTGATCGCTGATCTGCCCAGTGGTTGCCAGACCCGGCGGCACCTGACGCAGCACGGTCAGCGCAGGCGTGTAATGCCCCGCACGGGCATCGAGCACCCGTTGATCGTATTCAGTGTCGGCAAGCGCCAGCGCCGGCCACAGCAACTGGCTACAGAGCGCGATTCGAATCCAGGGGCGTAGACCACGATGTAATACAGGACCATCAATACGCGGCATTCGTCAGCATCCTTACATGGCCAGCCGGGTCGTCATGCCCTTTTTGCCCAATTCGTAACGGAGACTGGGTGAAAAACACTCAGCCAAGCTCAGTCGGGCAGTTTTGCACGCAAGCATGGACCTGGATTCAGAACACAATAATTGTTCAGATTCACGGTAACGGCTTAGCCGGGATGCCGAAAAGCCAAACGCCAGACAGCAAAACGCCCGGCGTCTGCGCAATGCAGAGGCCGGGCGTTGCTATTTAGAGCGCAGTATTACTGCACTTGCGTGACGCCTGCGAACTTGCTCATCAGGAAGCCAACGAACTGCTCAACGGTCATCTTCTGGCCGTTGAATTCCACCTGATTGGCGGCGTAATGCAGCTTGGTCACGACGTTGGTGCCATCCACGGTCGCCAATTGCGAACCAACGGCCATGGCGGAGAACATGTCGGCGGTGCCGCTGGCCCCATCGACGATGGCTTTGGCGTCGGTCTGACCATCAAGCTGCGCCTGTACGCTGAGCAGATCGACCAGCATCGGCTTGGACACCGTGACATTGAGGTCGAGCAGCGCGATCAACTGTCTGGCCAGTTGATCCGGTGGCAGATCCATCGACTGCGGCTTGGTCAGGTCGATCACCAGATTGGCGCGGCTCTCACCATTGGCGGTCTTGAGCGACAGGTTTTCCAGCGCCACTTGCGGGCCGGCGGCCAGCAACTTCTGCAAGTCGGCTTTGACCTGGGCCGATTCGGCTTCGGTCAGGTTCAGCTCCGGTGCCGGCAGGCCAGCAGCGGCCGCTTCGGCCGCGGCTTTTTCGTACGGCTGCAATTTGGTCTGGTAGACCTGCATCAGCGACATCGTCGACGGGATGTCGAGGTTCTTCAGGCTCATGGCCATGCTGGCCGAACCGATTTTCTTGTCGTTGAGGGTGACTTCGCCGATCTGGTAGTCCGCACGGCCGGACGCATTGCTGCCGTTTTCCTCGGTGAGGTTCTTCATTTCGAAGTTCTTCACGCCGAGCACCGATTGCTTGGCGCCGAAGGTGGTTTTGCTGCTGGACAGTTCCAGGGTATTGCTGCCGGTGTAGTAGCCGTAGCTGCTCTTGGTGAGGTTGCTGGCCAGGGTCAAACCGTTGAGTTCGATCTGCACCGGCGCCTGATCTTCAGCCACAGTGACCAGTTTCAGGCTGTCCATGTAACCGTCAGCCTTGACCTTCTGCGCTTGGGCGCTGGCGGAGATGTCCATGGTCAGGCCAGAAAATTTCAGGCTCGACTGCTCATCCAGAGCGATTTCCAGTGGCAACAGGTCGACGGTGCTGGTGGTGGATTCGTCGTAGCCGATGTTGGTCACGCCTTTGAGCGGTGCGGCGCCCTTGGTGGCGGCGAACCATTTTTCGGTGGCCGGACTCTTTTCGAGTTCGTAATTGCTGGTGGCCATGACCGGCAACCACTTCAGCGACACCAGACGCGAGAACGGCAGCGGGCCATGCTCGAGGTGATCGACAAACAGCAATTCAACCGGCGCATCGCCGAACATTTCACCTTCGGCTTTGAGGCGATAGTGCGCGGTGCTGGTGAAGGTGTGACGTTCCAGCGACACCAGTTCCAGCGACATCGTGCCGTTGGAGCCGGCCATGGCGGTTTGCAGCTCTTTGTTGGTATTGGTGACGGCGTTGTTCAACACGCCTTCGATCTTGGTCCCGGTGTACCAGGCCCCGCCTGCACTGATCGCGCCGATGGCAACAACAATTCCGAGTAGCACGCCTGCTGATTTATTCATGAATGACCTGATCGATTTCCGTGGCTGAAAGTGGGGTCGTCTTCCCTGAACCCGTGACCGGGTTGCGGCTCGACTCCGCTTGAATTAGCGGTGGAGATTAGCACTGGGCGCGGGAGACGGCCCAATGTTTAAAGGTTAAAGAGTGTCTATGGGGAGTGTGGACAGTTGGCAAGCCTGGAGAGTTTCGGTGTCGGCACTGACGCTATCGCTGGCAAGCCAGCTCCCACAGGGATCTTTGGTGAACACAAAATCTGTGAACACCACAAAACCTTGTGGGAGCTGGCTTGCCAGCGAAGGGGCCGGTTGATTCAGCCGAGATTCAGGAATACTGGACTTCTATCTCATCGAGTTGATGATCAAAGCTTTTGAGGCGTGCGGTCCAGGTATACACCAGCACTTCAAAGTCCCGATCGATCACCGCCCCGCCCGGCCCATCGGCGCGCGGGTCGCAGTAGTCGAGTTGATAGCGCTCGCGGGCCATGGCGGTGGCGACGTCGGACAGTTCACGGGCATTGTTCAGCCAGTGCCAGCCCTCGCTGTCGATCTGCTTGTCGAGTTCCAGGCACTGCTTCTTCAGTGCTTCGAGGCTTTTTTCCAGCGGGGTGCCGGTGAGTTCGCCCATGACGTCGGCGAACGTGCGGCCGGGCTGCCAGTAGCTGCCCCAGAAATACCGGTCGAACACGGTTTCGACCCGGCGCAGAGCGACTTTGGTGTCCCAGATCAGCACCAGCGTCTTGCCCTGTTCAAGCTGTCTTTTTTTGACTCGCTGAACCTGGACCGACGCCCACGCCACCACGACGATTGCCATGACCGCAATCAGCGCCACGGCGCTGTCGAGGAAAACCATGGCCTTGTCGATCTGGTGGGCCAGCATGATGCCGTAGAAATAGGTGGCCGAGAGCAGCACCAACGCTGCGAGGGCGCACCAGAAGCCGAGAGCGTAAGGGTTTTTCATTATTGGTTTCCCCTAGACCAGCGCTAGCAATGTGCGCTGAAGGGGCGCTTTGCTCGGGGCGCCCTTTCAACACTTCAAAGCATAGCTATGGCCTCAGGGTTTGCTCGGGCTTGAAGCTTGCGTTCGTCCGCTTTCCCAACCGCCGCCGAGGGCGAGGAACAAATCGATCTGGCTCATGGCGACTTGCGTGTTGGCAGCGGCCAGTTGCGCGGTGACATCGGTGTAAGTACGGGTCGCTTGCAAGTCGGCGAGAAACGACTCGCGACCGGCCTGGAAGAAGCGGTGCGTCTGGTCGGCGGCCAGTTTCGCCGACTGCTCGGCATCGGCCAGCGCGTCACGGCGTTGCAGCACAGCGCTGTATTGCGCAAGGCCAGTCTGGGCTTCACGGATGGCGTTGAGCACCACGCCGTCGAAATGCGCCAGTGCGCCTTGCGCCGCCGCTTCGGCTTCGCGGATGCGCGCGCGGGCGCCGTTGGTCGGCACCTTCCAGCTCAACGACGGGCCGAAGCCCCAGCGGTTGGTCGAGGGATCACCCAAATCGTCAATGATACCGACAGTGCCGATGGTCGCGCCGATGCTGATGTCGGGGTACAACTCGCCCGTGGCGACGCCGATCCCGGCCGTCGAGGCCGCCAGACGCCGTTCCGCCTGACGAATATCTGGGCGGCGCTTGAGCAGCGCGGCGCCATCGCCGACCGGCACCAATTGGGCGATTTTCGGCAACTCGGCACAGGTTGCGGTGCCGGCCGGCAACTGATCGACCGGTCTGGCCAGCAGCATCGACAGGCGAAACAGCCCGGCCTGACGCGCCGCTTCATAACGCGGCATTTCAGCGCGCAAGGATTTGAATTGGGTTTGCGAGCGGGTGACCTGGGTTTCATCACCACGCCCGGCATCGCGCAAGCGCTGGGTCAGCGTGGTGCTTTGCGATTGCAAGTCGAGGGAATGCTGGGCGATTTCTCGCTCTTCATTGGCCGCGCAGACCTGGGTATAGGCGCGAACCACATCGGCCACCAACGTGATACGTGCGGTGTCAGCAGCGGCTTGAGTTGCATCGGCATTGGCCTTCGCGCCTTCGATCCCGCGTTGCAGGGTGCCCCACAGGTCGAACTGATACGAAGCGCTGAGGCCTATGTCGGCGACGTTGGCCACTGGCACTTTCTCCGGCAGCAAAAACGCCTGACCGGATTCCTGCAAACGCTGCGCGCCCATCTTCACCCCAGCGCTCCAGCCACCCGCGGCCTCGGCCTCGTCGACTTGAGCGCGCGCCCGCGCAAGGTTCGCTGCCGCCACGCGCAGATCCGTGTTGGAGGCCATGGCTTGCTGCACCAGTTGATCCAGGCGCGGGTCCTTGTACAGCCGCCACCAGTGCGCCGGCACCGGCGCCGACACCACGGGTTTGCCGGCCACCGCCAACTCACCCTGAAAATCCTTGCGCTGGACCGCCGCGTCCTCGGGCACCTGATAGTCCGGCCCGACCATCTGACAGGCCGAGAGCATCACGCCCAAACCGGCGATCATCAGGGCCCTGTTCATGGCGCGGGCTCCTGTTGCTGATCATCGATGATCGACACCGTCGCGGTACGCCCGGCAATCATGCGAAAGTCCGCCGGCACATCATCAAAGGCAATGCGCACGGGAATCCGCTGCGCCAGACGCACCCAACTGAACGCCGGGTTGACGTTGGGCAGCAGGTTGCTGCCGCTGGTGCGGTCACGGTCTTCGATGCCGGCGACGATGCTTTCGACATGCCCGCGCAGCCGGGCGCGGTCGCCGACCACGCGGATATCCACCGACTGGCCGACATGGATGCCGTCGAGTTTGGTCTCTTCGAAATAGCCGTCGATGTGGAACGAGTTGCTGTCGACCAGCGACAACACCGGACGCCCGGCGGTAACGAATTCCTGAGCACGCGGCGCACGGTCGTTGACGTAACCGTCCACCGGGCTGCGGATTACCGAGCGGTCGAGGTTGAGCTGGGCGCTGTCCACCGTCACCCGCGCTTCGGCCAGTGCCGACTGCGCACGGGCCACGCGAGACTGGCTTTCTTCCAGTTGTTCGGCCGGCACCAGGTTGCCCAGACCACGATTACGCTTGGCTTCGCGTTGTGCTTGCGCGAGCGTCTCTTCGCGATCGGCGGCGGCCGCTTTGGCTTGGCGCAGGGCCAGTTTGAATCGATCCTGATCGATGCTGAACAGCACCTGACCCCGTTTGATCAACTGGTTGTCTTTCACCTCGACCTGCTGGATCAACCCGGAAACGTCCGGGGCGATCTGCACGATGTCGGCACGGATGTGGCCGTCACGGGTCCACGGCGCGAACATGTAATACATCACCATGCGCCAGACGAGGACAACGGCAAAAGTCACGATCAGCAGGGTCAGTACCACGCGACCGATGGTCAAAAACGGTTTTTTCATGTCATCAGGTATCGACTGAGTGAGTCCACGCCGTACAGCAGCACGGCGTAGAGCGCCACGTTGAACAATGCCCGGTGCCAGACCAGACGGTAAAAGTGCAGACGCGTGAGCACGCCATGCACCAGCAAAAACAGCACATACGTGATGCCCATCAACACCAGCAAGGTCGGCAGGAAGATGCCGCTGATGTCCAGATCACCAATCATAGGGGCGCTCCATCGGGCAACGGTTCTTCGGGCTCGGCGCTGGAAACGAATTCAACGCCGGGCAGCAGCGCCAGACGCAAACCGCTCAAGGCGTGCAACAGGTGGAAACGGGTTTCTTCGTCGCCGTGGCCATTGAGCGCGCGGCGCGTGCGATCCATGGTCATCAGCAGCGGACTCGGCGCCGGCAGGCGTTCGCCAGCCTTGAGGCAGGCGCGAAAATACTCGCCGACTTCGGCCACCACTTGCTGCAACAGCGCCTTCGGCACGCCGTTGACCCGTGGGGTGTAGGCGAGCAAATCGAGCAGGTTCAGGCCCACACGCACTTCACGCATGGCGATGCCGGTGTCCTGGCCGGTCAGGGCCAGACGCGGCAGGTGCTGCATCAGGCGATCGAGCAACTGCACGCCCAACTTGCGGTGTTCGGCAAGGTTGGCCGGCTCGGTCATGTCGACGATGTCTTTCCAACTGAAGCGGGTCAGGCGCTTGGCCGCCAGCTCGGCGCCAAACGGCCGCGCCACCAGAGTCCAGATAAAGGCGAACAACAGGCCCATCGGCCCCGCGAGGTTGGCGTTCACGAAGGCGAAAAAGTCCGCATCGTAAGCGCCCTGAATACTGATGAACGATGAGGTGTTGACCAGCGTCAGGAGCATGCCGAGGTAGAACCGCGGCTGCACCGTCAGGGTGCCGATGCAGATGAACGGGATGGCAAACGCCAGAACCAGCATCGGGAAGTCATGCAGGTTGGGCAGAATCAGAAACAGATACAGACTGGCGAACAGCACCGACATGCCCGTCCAGAAAAAGAACCGGTAAATCTGCGGCGCCGGGTCGTCCATCGAGGCGAAGAAGCTGCACGCCACCGCCGCCAGAATCACCGCGCTGCCGCCGTCCGGCCAGCCCAGCAGAATCCACAGCAGCGAAGCGACGATGATCGCCAGAATGGTCGAGGCCACCGAATAGAGCATCAGCCCGCGATCGAGAAACGGCGTCAGGCGACCGAGGCGCCAGTGGCGATACACCGCGCGCCAGCTGTCCTGACGCTCACACACAATCGCAGCCTGCAGGCTGCGGCAGTCTTGCCACAGATCGATGAATTCACCGAGGCGATAGATCGCGTTGGAGAAGAGCAATTGTCGGCGCTCCTCCAGCGCCTGCGCACTTGGTTGCAGGGCTTGGAGCTGATCTTTCAGGGCTTGCCAGCGGTCGAGATCGGCGTCCTGATGGTCCAGCCATTCCCGGGTCGCGGCCAGCAGCGGAGCAAATTTTTCCACCAGCTCCGGCGTGCGTCGTTCGAGGGCGTAGAGCGAGTCTTCGAGGGCATCGATGACCGGCAACAGATGGATCATGCGCCCGCGCAGTTCCTTGGTATTGCGCACGGTTTGCGGCAGCGAACCTTCATGGGGTAACTGACCGATCATCAATTCCAGGCTGTTGAAATTGGCAACCATGGCCATGCGCAGGGCCGTGACTGCTTCGGGCTGCACGTCGCGGCTGAGAAACTTCAGGCTGTAGCTGGTCGCATCAATGAACCATTTACCGACGGCATCGTTGAACACCGGCGCCAAGCGGCGTGGCCAGAACATCGCGCCGACCACAGCGGCGACGGCAATGCCGAGGAAAATCTCTTCGGTACGTGCTTGTGCGACATCCCACACCGCCAGCGGGTTATCCACCACCGGCAAGGCAATCAGCGGCAAAGTGTAGCCGGCAAGCATCAGCGCGTAACTGTTGGCGGTGCGCAAATGCAGGGATAGAAACAGCAAAATACCCGTCCACAGCGCGATGACGACTACCAGCACATAAGGGCTCTGCACGAACATCGGCACGAAAAAAACTGCCGCCGCTGCGCCGAGAAAGGTACCGATTGCACGGTACAACGCCTTGGAGCTGGTCGGCCCGAGGAACGGGCTGGAGACGATGTACACCGTGGCCATCGCCCAATACGGACGCGGCATTTGCATGAGCAAGGCGATGTACAACGCGATCATCGACGCGGCAAAAGTACGAACCCCGTAGAACCAGTCGCGGGCCGGCGGAATGCCTGAGAAAAAACCGTTCAAGAATTGACCACCAGCGGCGGATTCGCCGCCTCAAAAGCTCTGAGTACCCTAAGCGTAGCCTCCAGATCGCTCTGATCGATCCCGTCGAGCACTTCGTGACGCAGGCGCACCAATTCGACTTCCACCGCTTGCACGAGCTCACGACCGGTGTCGGTCAGGCTCAGGCATTTGGCCCGGCGATCCTGCACATCCTCGGTGCGACGCACGTAACCCGAATGGCACAACTGATCGAGCAGACGCACCAGCGACGGGCTCTCCATCCCGGCCGCCTGCGCCACCTGCACCTGACGCACACCCTCCCCCAAACGCCCGATCATCAACAACGGCACGGCGCAGGCTTCGGAGATTCCATAGTTGACCAGCGTGGTCTGGCAGATCTTGCGCCAATGCCTGGCGGCCACCACCATGGCACTGCTGATGTTCATCTGGAGAGCGTCGAGGGTATCGGGCACGGGACAAGGCACACTGTTAGTTTGCTAACTATCAATATCGCATTGCGAGGGAAATTCAGTCAAGTTTTGAAACAAAGTGATTGTCAGCCGAAGAGAAACGACGAGGTGGGGACCTATTAGCGTTTTTGGGCCTTCTCGTAAACTCTGCTGCGCTCACGTTTACCTACAGCGACGACAACTCGCTCATCGATTACTTGATAAACCAAACGGTAACCCGACGCTTTGAGTTTGATTTTGTAACAGTCGGGCACCCCGTGGAGTGCATCAGCCGGGACTCTCGGCAGCGCCAATCTTTCGGCGAGCTTCTTTTTTCAATTGATCTCGGAGCGAATGATTTCTGCCAGTTCCAAATCATCAAGCCGTTCCATCATTACTTCGTAAACATCGGCTGGCACCCATCCGGCAGGAAGTGATCACCCTTCGGTTAGGCCTACCGCCCCATACGCAACAACACATTCAATTGATCAACCACCTCCGCCCAATCGGCATCGTCCAGAATTTCGTCGCGCAAAAAATCAGCCTGACTCTTGGTCCAGAAAAATGCGTCTGCCAGGTGCAATTCGGGTTTGAGCGGAGAATGGCTCGTGATGAATTGGTCGATGCTGACGGGGTCGTTGTCCAGGCCGAGTTGTTTGAACAGGGATGGCAGGCTATGGGTTGGACTTTCCATGGGGGAACTCCTTGGGAACATGGTGTCTGGGCGATTATTCGCGAGCGGCATCCAAGGGGTCGCGGTCACCTGTGTGGGCTTGCTCGCGAAAGCGCCAACGCGAACGCCACGAAACCTGATGACTCAACTCCCGGCCTGATGCACCTCGGCGCTGCACTGAACGGTTGTAGCGGTGTGTTTGAGTCTAGTTCGGCGAGTTGCAGGCGCCGGGAAATCCGCTCACTGGACACATCCGCACATTGATCAACATTCATCCAGCGAAACCCTCAACTAGACTCAAAGAAGCACACCCATGACGCGCCCGGAGGGTCACGTGAACAGTCGATGTTGTGCGTTTCTCTGGTTACTCCTGTTGAGCGGTTCAGCTATCGCCGCCGATGTTCCGCTGTCGTCGGTCAACCCGATCGGTCTCTGGCTGGTCACCCTCGGTATCGTTTTTCTGATCGCTGAAGCCGCACTGCCCAATTACGGCGTGATTGGTCTGGGCGGGATCATCATGTTCGTGATCGGCGCGCTGATGCTGGGCAACGCGGACTTGCCGGTGCCGATGATGATCGGTCTGGGGCTGATCAGCGCTTTGCTGTTGCTTGCGCTGATCATCCGCGCCCTGAAAACCCGACCGCGCCACGCCGTCAGTGGCGATGCGGGCCTGGTCGGCAGTGTGACGGCAATAACCACGGTGCAGACTGAAGATGCCCATCACGGCTGGATACACCTGCAAGGTGAGCAATGGCAGGTGCACAGCGCGACACCGCTGCACAGCGGACAATCGGTACGCGTAGTGGGACGCAAGGGCTTACTGCTGAAAGTCGCCGCGGCTGACGCGGCTCGACACGGAGAGTGATCATGGGTCTGCAAATCGGTTTTTTCGCGCTGCTGTTATTGGTGATCGCCCTCGCCGCGTCGACGTTTCGCATCCTGCGCGAATACGAACGCGGCGTGGTGTTCCAGCTCGGGCGCTTCTGGCAAGTCAAAGGTCCGGGGCTGATCCTGCTGATTCCGGTGGTTCAGCAAATGGTTCGGGTCGACTTGCGCACCATCGTTCTCGATGTACCGCCGCAGGATGTGATCACACGCGACAACGTTTCGGTGAAGGTCAATGCAGTGCTGTACTTTCGCGTGCTCGACCCACAAAAGGCGATCATTCAAGTCGAGAACTTCCTCTCCGCCACCAGCCAGTTGGCTCAGACCACCCTGCGTGCGGTACTGGGCAAGCATGAGCTGGATGAACTGCTGGCCGAGCGCGAGCAGTTGAACATCGACATCCAGCAAGTGCTCGACGCCCAGACCGACGCATGGGGCATCAAGGTCGCCAACGTTGAGATCAAACACGTCGACCTCAACGAGTCGATGGTGCGCGCCATCGCCAAACAGGCCGAAGCCGAACGGGAACGACGGGCCAAGGTGATTCACGCCGAAGGCGAGTTGCAGGCTTCGGAAAAACTCATGCAGGCCGCCGAAATGCTCGGCCGTCAGCCAGGGGCCATGCAGTTGCGTTATATGCAGACCTTGAGTTCGATTGCCGGCGACAAGAGTTCGACCATCGTCTTTCCGCTGCCGATCGAGTTACTCAAGGGGATGGCGGATTTGTCGGCCAAGTCCTGAGATGACGCAAGCGTTCCAGCGCTTCATAGGGCGCGTGAGCGAAATGTTGCACATGCCTGTGCAACAACGCCGAAGCCTCGCCGCGCTTTTCCTCACTGTCGGCGACGAACGTCCGTGAGGGCTGCTTGGCATGTTGCGCCGTCGCCGCTAACACTGGCTGAAGCTGCTCAGCGCTCAACTGAAAAAAACTTGCCAGTCGCCCTGCCATCGCCCCGGGCAACTCGCTGTAATTGACGGGCAGCCCACCTGACACTTCGCATTGCGTCCGACCCGCCTCCAGCAATCGACCCAAGCGCCGGGCAATGAAATCCTCACGCCCCTCAAACGGCAAACCGTCCTCCAGCACGCCGTCACCGAGCATGCCCGGCACCATGTGCATGCCCGGGCGGCGCAGGTGGGAAACGGCGATTTCCAACGGGTCGCGATACAGAAACAACCATGGCGTATCAGGAAAACATTCTTGCAGGAGCGGCCACTCACCGATGTTCCACGCATCAAGCTTGATCACCAACCGCTGCTCCACGCCTCGACGACGCTGCCCGTAAGCCGAGAGCAATCCGCTGATAGCGGCTCGACGTTCAGACGCCGGCAGATCGCTGCGCAACAAGGCGTCCAGCGGTGGTGGTTCCGAGACAACAATGTGGTCATCGAGCCGGGCGAGCATCTGGCTGATCAGCGTCGAGCCGCAGCGCGAGGCGTGCAAAATGAATGCGCTCGGCGCCACCCCCGGGCTTTGCGCCTGCCAATCGGTCAGCGCCGACAGCGGCGTCTGTCGACGAAATGCCTGATTGAACGGCAAGCGCAACGCATCCTCGACCGCGTCGCGAAAAAAGGGCTGATGCAGTGGCGTATCGCCGAACCAGCACCAATCCACCTGCCAACACCCTGCGACCGGCCAGACACGCACCGGTAACCAGCCGTCCAGGTTCAGCCGCTCCATTGTTCGTTCCATTGCCGCCGTCCCTGGCGCATGGCCGCGCGCAGTTCTTCGCGAGAGAACAGCAAGCCCTGTTCGGCGGCCAGTTCGAGGGTTCGCGTGATGAATTGTTCAGGGTCGTTGAGTGCCCGCAAGGCTGAGGACAGCGAGGCATCCTCAGCGACCAGTCGCTGAAAACGCTGCAGCGACGTGTCGGCCCATTGCGCTGGAGGCGTACTCGGCAGCCCTTCATCAATCATCCGCGCAAGCCAGGCGCCAGGCCGGCAGTCGAGCACCAAATGAACCCGCGTCGAGGTATCGCGGTTAACCACCCGATGCGGTCGCGCCAGATCGAGAAACCAGCATTCCCCCGCCATCATCGGCACACGTTGACCGTCGAGCCAGAAATCCACATCGGGCGGACTGAGCAACGGAATGTGCAGACGCACATCGGCGTCCGGCTCGGCGAGATCGTAGTCGCGGTGCTCATGAATTCGCCCACCGGGCCCCAACCGCAACAATCGCGCACTGACGATGTCCAGCGGCAAATCCCGCAGACCGTGGCGCCAACGTTCATCCAGCAACCAAGGCGCGCGCAGTAACGGTTGACCACGTCCGGGCGACAATTCGGTCAGCGCATCGGCCGCCGAAATCAGCGCCACGCCGCTCCAGTCTCCCGAGAAATATTGCGTGTTGAAGTGACTACGCCAGGCGTCTTCGGCAATCGCCGCCAGCGCCTGCAACAACAGTGGCAAATCCACCGGCACCGGCAGTCGCGAATACGCCGGACGGCTCATGTCTTGGGCAGCACCGAGCAATCGCCGAGCCAGGTCAACAGACGATCAAGACAGGCCTCAACGGTCTGCGTACCCGTATCGAGCACCAACGAGGCCTGCAACGGTGGCTCATACGGCGCCGAGACCCCGGTAAACCCGGCCAACTCACCTCGTCGCGCCCGAGCGTAATGCCCTTTCGGATCACGCTGCTCGCACACTGCCAATGAGGCGCTGCACCAGACCTCGCGATAGTCCTCGCCCAAACGCTGGGCAAACATTTCTCGCAGTTCGGCCAATGGCGCAATCATTGCCAGAATCACGATCTGACCATTTTCCACCAGCAAAGCGGCGAGCTCGCTGGCGCGGCGAATGTTTTCCTGGCGATCCGCGTCACTGAATCCCAAATCCCGATTGAGCCCGGTACGCAAGCTATCGCCATCAAGCACCACCGTTTGCCAGCCACACCCGAACAACGTGGCGTGCAGCGCTTGAGCCAGCGTCGATTTGCCCGCCGCCGGCAAACCGGTCAGAAGAATGGCCGCACCGCGATGGCCATTGCGGACCTCGCGTTGCATACGGCTGATGCTGGCGCTTGGCGCCAGCACGTCATTGCGCGGAGGCATTCGCCACCACTGGCAACGAGATATCCCCCGCCGCCCACGCCGACTCACGATTGGCCAGTGCGTTCGCGATCGCCTGCACGTCCGTGGACTGCACTTGATCCGGCAGCGGGTCGAGCCCGGCACTGGCGAAAATCTGGCCGTAGGCATTGCGCAGATCGGCGTAAGAAAGATCACGACGCAGGTCGGCTTGCAGGTTGTTCAGCTCACCCTGAATCAACTCCAGTTCACCAATGCCGGCGGCCTGATGACGATTGCGCAACTGGCCAACGATTTGCCCGTCAATGTCGGACAACTGCTGGCTGGTCTTGAACTGGCGCAACGCCTCTTGATAGTTGGCGTTGGCCACATAAAGCTGCGCCAACACCGCAATCGACATCGCCTGACGCCTTGCCGTGGCGACCTCTTCGCCGGCCTTGGCGACGTTGATCGCCGCCGGAGCAGAGATCACGTTGAACAGGTTCCAGGTGATTTTCACGCCGTAGTCGGCCCAGCCTTGCTCAACGAGGAACGAGTTGCTGTCGTAATGCCCGCCGGCCGAAAACTCCAGACCTGGCAGCAAGCGCAGCATGGCTTTGCGGGTTTCGGCGGCGCTGATGCGCGTCTGGTAATCCTGCTCGCGCAGTTCCGGACGGCTGGTCAAAGCCTCCTGTTCGAGTTTCGCCAGATCGACCTTGAGCTCGGGAACCTGATATCCATCATCAGTGGCCAGCGTAAGATTTGTGCCCAGCGGCAGATTGATCAGAGTGGCCAGTTCGGTTTTCGCCAGCGACAGCGCACGGCGCTGCTCCTCCAATTGCCGCGTGGCTTCGATGAGTGAGCGCTGATAACCCAAGGCCTGAACCGGGTCGCCAATGCGCTGCTCGCTCATGCTCTGGCTGTTTTTCCGGGCGGTGTCGACTCGCGCCATCAGGCTGTCGATCTGCTTGAGCAGACGTTCGGCGGCCATCGCTCGCCAGTACGCCGAGCGCACATCCTGGACGATGGTGTTGATCACTTTGCGCCGACGTTCCTGCACGATCAGGCGCTGATCACCCTGTTGTTTGGCGCTGATATAGCTGACACCGAAGTCGAGGACGTTCCAGACCATGGTCAGATCCGCCACTTCGCGGTCACGATCCTGCGAGGTCGACGGTTCCAGCGACTGGGTGCCGGTGCGCACGCTCTGGCTACTGGAAGCACTGACGTTGTTACGCCCCACATACCCGGCATCCAGCGCCATGCGCGGCAGCATGTCGAAACTGGCGAGGTCGAGTTGCCGCTTGGCCAGCGCTTCCTCCATGATCTTCAAGCGGCCTTCAAGGTTGTACTTCACTGCGCGGGCCATGGCCTGATGCAGCGTCAGGGGGCCGCGCAGCGGTTCCTGATCCTTGTACATGTTTTGCAGGTCGGTTCTGGCCCGCTGCTCACTGACGCTGCGCTCAATCGGTTCGCTGGTGACTGCACACCCGCTGATCGCTAGCGCCAGCAGGCTGGCGCCGAACAACTTCTGACTTCTTCTCATCCCTGGATCGCCCCTAGGTCCCGCTCAGTGTTAAGTAATTGTGTGTTGTCAGGCCGATATTTCGCTGATGCCAGCCTGTTGCAGAGCGCACGCCAGGTTGTCGACCCGGTGCTGCTCGCTGTCTTTGAGTTGCTGCAATTGCTCAACCAGGGTCGGGGCGCCAAACACGCCGCGCAGCCCTTGGGAAACATCGCCGGCCTTGATCGAATGGCTGCCGAAGGCATTCAGCGAATCACGCGCGGCGTCGCTGTTCTGATTGAACAGACTGGAGAGCGTACTGGTGCCGAACACCCCGCCATCGCCGCCGCCAAAGCCAAGGAAACCATGGCCGGCGCCGTCACCAACGTTGTCACTGCTGCTGAACACCTGAGCAAGGAAACTCGGGCTCAGGGCACCGTGGTTCATGAATATGTCGCCCAATGGGCGGATGCCGTTGCCGATCACCCGCTGTTCGAACAACGGCGCAAAAGTCAGCGGTGAGCCAAGGTCGCCCGTCGGGGCGCTGAACACGATCGGTTGCAGCGCGGTGTAAGGCACATCGGGGAACGTCACCGGATCACTGCTGCGGAACTGTGGATTCGGCGTAACCACGAAGGCCGGCGTCGTCGCCGTGTTCACCACGTAGTTGCCGGACTGGCTCACACCGCTGCCACTATTGCCCGCCAGGTCACTGACGCCGCCCCGGTTGACGGTGATCGCATTGCTGGCGCTGCTGACATTGGCGCTTGGCGTCAGGGTCGCGGTCCAGGTCTTGCCGCCGTCATTGCTGCTCAGGTTGGACAAGGTGCCATTGGCGACACTGATATCAGAGAGATCAAAACCGCTGACCGCCTCATTGAAGGTGATCGTCACCTGCGAGGTCTGGCCAACACCCAGGTTCGGATTGGCGACCACCACGGTGGCAGTCGGCCGTTCGCTGTCCAGGGCATAGTTGTTCGACACCGCCACGGTGCTGCCGACGTTGCCCGCCAGATCCGTGACGTTGCTCGTGTCGAGCGCGATGAAATTGCTCGGGTCGGTCACATTGGCGGTTGGCGTGAACGTGGCGGTCCAGGTTTTGCCGCCGTCATTGCTGCTCAGGTTGCTCAATTCGCCGTTGGTCACGCTCAGGTCGGACAGGTCGAAGTTGCTCACCGCCTCGCTGAAGGTGAACGTCACAGTGGTGGTCTGGCCGATACCCAGAGTCGGGTTGGCGACCACGATGCTCACCGTTGGCCGGGTCGCGTCGAGCGCGTAATTGTTGGAGATGGCGATGCTCGCACCGAGGTTGCCGGCCAGGTCCTGCACGCCGGCAGTGTCGATCACGATCAGGTTGGTCGCATCGTTGACGTTGGCAGTCGGCGTCAGCGTGGCGATCCAGGTGATGCCGCCATCGCTGCTGCTCAGGTTCGACAGCGTGCCGTTGGCGACGCTGATGTCCGACAGGTCAAAGCCGCTCACCGCTTCACTGAAGGTGATCGTCACGGTGGTGGTTTCGCCGATGCCCAGGCGATTGTCGGCCACCACGATCGTGGCGGTGGGCAGTGCGGTGTCGATCGCGAAATTATTCGAGTCCGTGGTGCCCACGCCGCTGTTGCCCGATGTATTGACCACACCGCTGTTGTCGAGGGTGATGACGTTGGTCGTGTCAGTGATATTGCCGGTGGGTGTGAACGTCGCCGTCCAGGTAATGCCGCCGTCGATGCTCACGATGTTGCTCAGGGCGCCATTGACGATGGTCAGATCAGCGTTACTGAAGTCTGCGACGGCCTCGCTGAAGGTAATGGTCACCGTCGAGGTTTCCCCGGCCTTGAGCGCGGTGTCTGCGACAACAATGGTTGCGGTCGGCACTTCGGTATGCACTGCGTAATTGCCCGAGTTGGTGGAGCCAGTGCCAGCATTACCGGCCAGATCGCTGATGCCGGTATTGTTCAGGGTGATCAGGTTGCTGGCGTCGCTGACGCCAATGGTCGGGGTAAACGTCGCCGTCCAGGTGATACCGCCGTCGCTCGACGACACGTTGCTCAGCGTGCCATTGGCGACGCTCAGGTCGGAATTGTCGAAACCGGTCACCGCTTCGCTGAAGGTGATGGTCACGGTCGCTGTTTCACCGGGGCGCAGATCGTTGTCGCTCACGACGATGGTCGCGGTCGGACGCTGACTGTCGACGGCGTAGTTGTTCGAATCGGTGGTGCCGCTCCCGGCGTTGCCTGCCCCGTCGACGATACCGGTGTTGTCCAGGGTGATCAGGTTGCTGGTGTCGGTGATGCCGGCCGCTGGGGTAAACGTCGCGGTATAGGTGATGTTGTCCGAGGTGCTCAGCCCTGAAAGCGTGCCGTTTTCGGCGGTCAGGTCAGCCAGGGTGAAACCGGTCACTGCCTCGCTGAAGGTAATGGTGACCGTGGTGGTCTGGCCAACGCCCAGCGCCGTGTCCGCCACCACAATGGTCGCGGTCGGGCGCTGGGTGTCGATGGCGTAATTGTTCGAATCCGTGGTGCCGACCCCCACGTTGCCAGACCCGCTCTGCACCCCGGTATTGTCCAGGGTGATCAGGTTGGTCGCGTCGGTGATATTGGCGCTTGGGGTAAAGGTCGCCGTCCAGGTGATGCCACCGTCGCTGGTGCTCACGGCGCTCAGCGTGCCGTTGGCGACGGTCAGGTCAGCATTACTGAAGCCCATCACGGCCTCGGAGAAGGTGATCGTCACCGTGGTGGTCTCGCCGATGCTCAGGCTGTTGTCGGCGACCACAAGAGTGGCCGTCGGCACCATCGTGTCGATCACGAAATTGCCGGAGTTGGTGACGCCGGTGCCGGCGTTACCGGCCAGGTCAGCGATGCCGGTGTTGTTCAGGCCTATAACGTTGCTCATATCGTTGACCCCGAGCGTGGGCGTGTACGTCGCCGTCCAGGTGATGCCGCCATCGCTGCTGCTCACGGCCGTCAACGTGCCGTTGGGAATGTTCAGATCGGCGTTGGTGAAGCCTGTCACCGCCTCGGAAAAGGTGATGGTCACCAGCGACGTTTCACCGGCACTGAGGCTGGTATCGGCCAGCACGATGGTCGCGGTTGGGCGTTGCGTGTCGATGGCGTAGTTGTTCGAATCGGTGGTGCCGCTGCCGGCGTTACCGGCCAGGTCAGCGATGCCGGTGTTGTCCAGGGTCACCAGGTTGGTGGCGTCGGTGATATTGCTGGTCGGGGTGAACGTTGCCGTCCAGGTGACACCGCCATCGCTGCTGCTCACGGCCGTCAGCGTGCCGTTGGCGATGGTCAGATCGGCGTTGCTGAACCCGGTCACCGCTTCGGAGAAGGTGAAGGTCACCAACGATGTGTCGCCGATTTTCAAGGCTGTGTCAGCGAACACGACAGTGGCCGTCGGGCGCTGGTTGTCGATGGCGTAGTTGTTGGAGTCGGTGGTGCCGCTGCCGGCATTGCCGTTCAAGTCACTGACCCCGCTGTTGTCCAGGGTGATCAGGTTGGTGGGATCGGTAATGTTGGCGGTCGGCGTGAAGGTTGCCGTCCAGGTGATCCCCCCATCGCTGCTGCTCACGGCGCTCAGCGTGCCATTGGCGATGGTCAGGTCGGCATTACTGAAACCCGTCACGGCTTCAGAGAAGGTGATGGTCACCAACGATGTTTCGCCGATTCTCAAGGCGTTGTCGGCGACGACGATGGTCGCGGTCGGACGCTGCGTGTCGATGGCGTAGTTGTTGGAGTCGGTGGTGCCGCTGCCCGCATTGCCGGACAGATCGGAGATGCCGGTGTTGTCCAGGGTGATCAGGTTGGTGGTATCGCTGACGTTATTGGTTGGCGTGAAGGTCGCCGTCCAGGTGATCCCGCCGTCGCTGCTGCTCAAACCGCTCACGCTGCCGTTGGCCACGGACAGATCGGCGGTGGTAAAACCGGTCACGGCCTCGCTGAACGTGATGGTGACCTGCGAGGTTTCCCCAGCCTTGAGCGCGGTGTCCGCGACGACAAGGGTGGCCGTCGGGCGCACAGTGTCGATGGCGTAATTGTTGGAATCGGTCGTACCGCTGCCGGCGTTACCGGCCAGATCAGCGATCCCGGTGTTATCCAGCGTGACCACGTTAGTGGTGTCGGTGACACCGGCGCTCGGCGTAAACGTCGCCGTCCAGGTAATACCTCCGTCGCTGCTGCTCACGGCGGACAACGTACCGTTGGCGATGGTCAGGTCGGCGTTGCTGAAACCGCTGACCGCTTCAGTGAAGGTGATGGTCACCAGCGACGTTTCACCGACTTTCAGGGCGGTATCAGCAAAAACGATAGTGGCCGTCGGGCGCTGGGTATCGATCACGTAATTGCTGGAATTGGTGGTTCCGACACCCACGGTACCGTCAGAGACGGTCGCCACACCGGTGTTGTCCAGAGTGATGACGTTGGTGGTGTCGGTAATCCCGTTGGTCGGCGTGAAAGTCGCGGTCCAGGTGATTCCGCCATCGCTGCTGCTCACGGCCGTCAACGTGCCGTTGGCGATGGTCAGGTCGGCATTGGTGAAACCGGTGACTGCCGTGTTGAAGGTGATGGTCACCAGCGAGGTTTCGCCAATTTTCAGGGCGCTGTCCGCCAGTACGATGGTCGCGGTCGGTGGCTCGACGTAGTTGGGGTTGTACGTGCCGCCGGTACTGTAAACCGCATCCGTGGAACTGGGCGAAGCGCCTGTCGAGCCGCTGTTTGAAGGACCGCCAACACCACTGGCCGCCGCGTTGCCGGTCATGGCGGCGACGTTGGCAGCGGTGATCAATACCGTACCGCCGTTGTTCCAGATGGCCCCGACGCCACGGCCACCGTCACCGCCGTTGGCAAGGTTGCCGCCGCTGCCACCCCCTCCGCCGCCACCACCCGCCGCGAGGTTGTTGCTGATGACTGACGTGCCGATGACTTTCAAGGTGCCGGTCGAGGCGTTGTAAATACCGCCGGCCGCGCTGCCACCAACGCCGCCGACCGCGTTCCAGCCCGAACCACCACCGCCGCCACCAATGAACAGCGTGCCATTGGTCGCGGAGCCGCCGTTGCCGCCGTGACTGTAGCCGGAGGCGCCATTGCCGCCGACGCCGCCAATGTTGGTACCGCCGCGCCCGCCCATGTCGTTCTGGGTGTAGCCGCCGCCATAACCACCGGTATTGGCAGAGCCGGCCCCACCGGCATAGCTCAAGTTGCCGGGGCCTGTCGAACCGCCATGGCCACCGTTACCGCCACCGATCCCACCGCCGCCACCGCCGCCGCCACCGGAGTATCCACCGGACAAGCCACCGCCGCCGCCGCCACCGGAAGCGGCGTTGGCAGTGACTGTCACGTTATTGAGCGTAAGAATGCCGGCGTTGAAAATCCCGCCACCCATGGCGCCCGCCGCTGCCGCGCCACCGTTACCGCCATTGCCGGCCACCAGTCCCTTGGTGATCACCAGCCCGTCCAGTGTCACGGTGCTGCCGGAAGTGACTTCCACCACACGGGTCTTGTATTGCCCATCGAGGGTCACGTCGGCCACGCCGTCGTTATTCAGATCGCCATCGACGGTGATGTTCTTGTTGATCAACAACTCGGAGTTGAGCTGCACGGTCATGCCGGCGTTGAACGTGACAATGTCGCCGTTTTGCGCAGACGCCAGTGCCGTACGCAACGAGCCGACACCCGAGTCGAGGTTGTTAGTCGCGGTCCAGGTGGCCAGGCCCCACTGATATTCGCTCATCGCCTTGGTCGACAGGACGTTGGCGCTTTCGATGGTGCCGGTGGCAATTTCCAGATCCCAGTCGCCGCCGACACCGGTGCGGTTGTTCGAAGCGGCCACATCCCGGCCGGTCAGCTGCGCCAGCGAGTCGACGAAACTCAAGCCGCGATCCCCCTCGGCGGTGTAGCAGCCGTAGATCAGGATGTCGCCGCCAACGTTCATGTCCTTGCCGATTTCGCCGAGGATCGCACTGCGTTGCGCGACGTTATCGGCAGACAGATAACTGTTGCCCAGCCACAGATCGCCTGCGTTGCCGTGGGCAATGATCTGTACAGAGCTGACGCCTTGATGCTGATCGAGATAATCGGCGATCTGTTGCAAGCCGTCCTTGGTCGCGTCGAGTCTCACCACTTGGGTGCCGGGAGCAATGCCCTGGAGCAGGCTGTCGGCGTCCTTGACCCGGGAATCGACGAACACCACGCTCTGACCCGGCACAGCGACGGGGCTGGCGGCTGGTGTCGCATCGGCCTGACCGTGGGTGTCCTTACTGGCCACCGGCTGATCGGCCGTCGGCGTTTTCGCTGCGTCCGCCGTGGTGTGGCTGTCAGCCTGGGCAGCGGTATCGGCCACCGTCGCCGCAACGGCTCCGTCGAACAGCATGCGCGGCTCCAGCGACATGATCATCGGCGCGGCAAGCGTCTGCTGACATTCGGTTACTCGCGACTTCTGCTTGCTCCACCACATGCTGCTCACCCGGATTCGAACACAGTTATTGACGCATCAATGAAAAACGCCGCGATCAACTGATCGCGGCGTCGGACTTCATACGAATGACATTGGCAGCGCTGGCTGAGCCATCGAGCCAAAAAGACAAATCAGCGTATTGCTTGAACAGGTCCGGCGGCAGAATCGTGCGCCGCGACTCCAGAGCGACCTTGGGTTTGACCTTGTGCAGGCCGGCAACGCCAAGGGCTTGATCGAATTGCGGCGCGTCGTACGCCAGATGGTCAAAATCGTGTTCGAACCATGGCTCGCCGATAAAATCGTAGACCAGCCGCAGTACCCGCTCCGGGGCCTGGGTCAGCAAGTCGTAATCGATGATCAGCAACGAGTCGGCGTGCTCGCCGTAATAGGCTTCCTTGAGCGCCGCCCAGGCAAAACCCACCAGCCGGTTACGCTGAGCCAGGGTTTCGCAGCGGCTGTAGACCGTGTTGCGCTCGACGGCGTCGCCGAACAGCTTGGTGTTTTCGTAAGGATTGGCGCGGTAGAGGCGTTCAAGGCTGTCCATCACCCACGCGACGTTGCGCACGCAAGCGATGATTTTGGCGTTGGGGAACAGGTCGTTGAGCGCGGGCAGCCGCGAGCTCCATTGACGGTTGGTGTCAAACACCACCGGTTTGTTGGTCTTGTCGGCATAGTAGGAATCGAAAAGACCACGCAGCAAACGGCGGCGCGTCTCGGTGTCGATCACCGCGCCGAACTCACTGCCGGCGCTGCATTGCTCGAGCACACTGGAAAACAGCGAGCCCACCGGGCTGGTCATACCGGCGTGAAACCGCGGATTCTGCAAAAGGATCGCAGAAAGCAGGGTCGAGCCTGAGCGCGGTAAGCCGGAGACAAAGTGGAACTGCTGCAATCCCTTCACCGTAATCGGAAGTCCTTTTGTTCGACAAAGCGTAGTTCAAGAACAACCCTACGACTAGTAGTGTTTTGACATCATTCAAGAGCAAAAAGAACTAACCGGTTAATTTTTTATCGCGAATAAAAAGGTGAATCGATTAAGTCCGCACAGGACTTATTCAACTGCCGGCTTCACATCGAATAATCGCGCCTGCGCCCCACCGGCGCGCACCTCGGCGCTGAGGTGCCAAGTCGCCGGCAATGGCAGGAATTCTCCAGGTTCATCAACGGTTCCCACCAGCCAGACCCGGCGATTGCCCGTCAGTTCGGCCAAGCTGTCGAGGTAGACGTTAGTGCTGACCAGCGTGCCAAAACCGTACTCATTCGGCCGTGTCGAATGGCCGTCCGCGCGGGGTGGCGTGTAGAGGCGCACTTGAGCGCCGGTTTGATCGTAATAGACGTAGCTCAGGTACCAGAGCATGTCGCTGATGACGATGCCGTCACCGGGCTGGAACTGCTGATTGACGTAACTCACCATATGATCGAGTTGATCATTGCTGTCGACCGTGGCGTTGTTGTTCACGCCAATAAGTTCGACCCCGACCAGCGACACCAGCACCGCTAACGCCAGCCCCCGGAAACGACTGTAAAAACGGTCGATGGCCAACGCCGCAAGCATCGGCAGGCCCAACGCAAACGCGGTCAGGTAGCGCTCGATGAACACTGGCGTGATGAACGACACCGCAAACACCAGCAACAGCGGCAGGCCGGTGTAAAGCGCCAGCAGCACACTGCCGCGCGATACGCTGCGGTCACGGGCCAATGCCACCCCGGCCAGCACCAGCAAGGCCAATGGCATCGCGATGAAGACCAGCAGCGGCAGGTTTGCGCCATCATCCTGAATCAGCCAGGACCAGATCATCGCCGGCAACGAGGTCAGGCTCACCGGGTCTTCCCAGCCCACATCGCCAGCGGCCTTGAGCTGTTCCATGTGCTGCATCAGATTCAGCAGTTTCGGCAACCACGGCAGATAAAGTCCGGCAATGGCCAGGTTCGCCAGCCACCATGGCGGTTGTTGAATATGCCGGAATCGATAACCGCGTTGCGTACGAATCACGCCCAGATAAATCCAGTGACTCAACGCCGCCAACACGGCGAAGTAATGGGTGTAGAGCGCCGCGCTCATCAACAGCACGTAAAACACCAGATAACGCCTGCGTTGCGCACGTCTGATCCAGTAAACCAACGCCAGACTCGCCGCAATGAGCAACAACCCGAGCAGCGAATACATGCGCACTTCCTGGCTATAGCGCACCGCCGTGGGCAGCAATGCCAGCAACACACCGGCGATGATCGCGGCGCGGCGAGTGGCCAAGCGATCCACCAGCCAAACCCCTGCGCCCACCACAGCAATACCCAATAGCGCGCTCAGGCAACGGATCGCAAAAATCCCGTCACCGAACAGTTCGATCCAGCCGTGCAACAGCATGAAGTACAGCGGCGGATGCACATCGAACGCCGCATGGTTCCAGATCCCGCCCAGCGAATAACGCGCCAGCAGCAGGCTGGAACCTTCGTCGCCCCAGATCGCAGCGGCCGTCAGGTCGTAAAAACGCACAATCGCGGCCAGCGCCATGATGGGCAGCAGCCATTGTTTTTTCGCCCAAAGGATCACTCGCCAGTTGCCGAACCAGGAGCCGGGTGTTGCCTGGGGGTCTTGCGTATCGCCAACCGGCGTGACTCTGTTTACCGTCATTGTTTCCTCTGGCCCGTGGCAAAACACCGCTAATGCAGATCCCCAGAAACCTGCCGGTCACTTTAGGTCAGCCACGCGATAGCCGTCGATGCCGGCGTGCGGTTTCACGACATCCGGCAACCTCGCCGATCCGGGTCTACGCTGAGCCGTGGCGTAATCTGGCAAAGGAGGGGGAGGCATCACCGCAGCCTGAATCCTCACGCGGCCCGCCGACCATCAATCAGAAGGGAGAGGACTTTATGGACGTTTACATGGGCACTGTTTTGACGTTTGCCTTCAACTATGCGCCCAGCGGCTGGGCCTTGTGCAACGGTCAGATGATGAGTGTTTCGCAATACAGCGCGCTGTTTGCGTTGCTGGGCACCAACTATGGCGGCAACGGTGTCCAGACGTTCGGACTGCCTAATCTGCAGAGCCGAATGCCGATCTGCCAGGGCACCGGCCCCGGCCTGTCGACTCGCGTAATGGGGGAAATTTCCGGCACTGAAGCCGTCATACCGACCCTCAATAATCTGCCGAACCACACTCACACACTGGCGGGCCTCACGGCCACCACCACCGTGCAACTGGCCAACCCAGCGAGCAACCCGTTGGGCGCCCCGACGGCCACCAACGCCTATATCGGTGCTTCGGGCACCGGACCCGGTCTGGCGAATATCTTCTCGGACGCACAAGGCGCTTCGCCCGTCCCCCTCAAAGGTGCGCAGACCGCGATCAGCGGGACCATCACCTCCACGGGCAACGGCCAGTCGATGGCGATCATGAACCCGTACCTGGTGCTCAACTTCAGCATCGCGCTGCAAGGCATTTTCCCGTCGCGCAACTGACCGACTGCCGGGGGTGGCGACCCTCCCCCGGTTTCCTCACTGGCTGGAGCGAAACCATGTTGCAAACGGTTCAAAGCCAACATTTCCAGGCGCTGCTGGGCCGGATCGGCACCCTGTACCTGCCCGATGGCAGTGCACTGCAAATCCATATCGAACACCTTGAAGAGCAGCCCGCCGCAAAAATGCGCTACAGCGAACGAATGCCATTCAGTGTCGAATTGAGAAGTCTGGAGCCGACTGAATTTGTCGACGGATTGTGTGCGCTGGAACTGCCAGAAATCGGGCGAGTGCAGGACATCTTCGTGTCCCGGGTGCCGCCGATGGGGCGAGATCCGCAGTTGGGCTATTTCCACATCACCTTCAACTGACTCAACAACAATCCCCCGGTGGGAGCGGGCTTGCTCGCGAAGGGGATTTGGATTTCAGGCCGCAGGGTCGAGGTTGTCGAGGGCTTGGTTGACGGTCAGTTCGCCGAGCATCATGACCTGCTGGATGCCCGGCAAGGTGTGGCGGTAGGGCGCGTCCAGCAAACCGGCGAAATCACTGAGCCTCACGCAAGGTTGTGTAGCCTGGGTCCGCGTCCGGGAATGTCGCTTGAACATTACCGTTCAAGACCCGGCTCCTGCCGGGGTTTATTGGGGATACCAGACAAGTCTTTCGGCGGCGGGATTGCTTTCTTCCACGGCAAATCCCAGGGCCAAATAGTGCCGGCGTGCCTGGGGATTGCTGCTCCAGACCACCGTCGCCACCGGGCAGCGAATCTGCTGCGCGGCTTTCTGCACGCCTTGCAGCACGGCGCGGCCAAAACCCTGGCCACGCGCCGGCGGGATGAACGCCAGATACAACACGCGAATTTCGTTGGCGCCGAAATCGGTGCTCAAGGCACCGATGGCCGTGCCGAGTTTTTCCACCACGTAGTGCATGGCGTTGGGGTAGTTATCCCCCATGCCCTGCTCCTGCACCTGAAACTGCTGGGCGGCTATTTGCTGCACCTGTTCAGGCTCGCCGTCGATCCATTGCAGATCCGGCCGCGCCGTTTGATACAGGCTTTGCAGAAATGGCCCGTCGGTTGCCCGCGAAGGCCGCACCACCAATCCCTCTGCTGCCACTGCTGCGTTATCCGTCATCGCCGCTCTCCGTTAAAAACCGCTTTCCCTGACCCCCAGCGCCGCCAGTCGCCGCCATGCCACACCCAGCAACGACTCGCCGCGCCCCTGCAACACGACCACGCCGCGCAACGGTTGCAGCGGCGTCGGCGCGCGATCGAGCACACTCAAGCGCGCGCCATATTGCGCCTGCACCGGTTCCGCCCGTTGCTGTTGATCGCGGCGCACGGCAATCGGCCCGTGGTGATCGGACGTCAGTGCTTGCTGATCGACGTAGGCCACGCCGTTGGTGTCGATTTCATCCAGTTGCACCGCGAGCGCCGGGTGCATCGGGTCGTCGGCGATGAACCGGCCGCTGGCGCCGGGTTTGACCCGCCACAACTGCGCTTCGGCCAGATAACCGCGCAGGCGTGTGCCGTCCTCGACTACCCGGGCCAGTGCATCCTTGCTCGAAATCCAGCGCCCGATGCTCAGGTTCGGTAGCAAATCACGCACATATCCAGCGTGCGGGGCGCGCAGCAACAGGCGTTCACGCCGGGCCGTGAGCCCGCGGTATTCGGCCACCGCTTCGGCCAGTTTTTGTTCAACGACACCGGCGTCCGCCGCTGTTTCACTGCGGCCTGCCTGCCGGCGCATCAGCAACTGCTGGATCTGGATTTCCCGCCGCACGATGGCGCGCTTCGAATCAAGATCCGGAGATTCCAGCTCGATCAACACATCCCCTTGGGCCACCTTCTGACCGTCGTGCACTTTCACCGCTTTGACCCGCGCCGCGGTGGGTGCATACAGAGCGCTTGCACGTCCGGCCTCCAACATCGTCGGCAGTTCCACGGCGCTGCGCCAAGGCACAATCAGCACCAGCAACAACCCCAGCAATGCCAGACTGAAAAGCAAGACGCGCGGGCCATGCGCCTGCTCGCGGCGGCTCCACCACTGGCGCCACTCACGCATGATCGGCAGAAAGATGAACCACACCAGTTCCACCAGCATCAGGAAGATCCCCAACACCTTGAAGAACAGGTGATAGACCGCCAACGCGATCCCGAAAAACAACGCCGCACGCCATAACCACGAGCCATACCCCCAGATCAGCAAACGCCGTTGCATTTTCGGCGACCAAGGCTCCGGCGCAGGTGCGCCATAACCGAACAAAAACTCGCGCAAGCGCCAGCGACACAAGGCAAACGCCCGGCCCTGAAGGTTGTCGACTTGCCACAAATCGCTGATCAGAAAGTAGCCGTCAAAACGCATGAAGGGATTGAGATTGACCACCAGCGTGGTGATCCAGGTGGCGCTGGCGAGCATGAACGCCGCCGTGCGTCCCGGGCCATCAGGCAACAACGACCACGCCAGCAGTGCAATGCACGCCAACAGCAACTCAGCCAGCACGCCACCGGCGCCAATCAACAACCGTGCGCGACGATCATTGACGCGCCAGGCATCGCTGACATCGGTGTAGAACATCGGCAGCAGCACCATGAACGCCACGCCCATGCTCTGCACCCGACACCCGGCGCGCTTGGCCATGAACGCGTGGCCGAACTCGTGGCACAGCTTGGCAAAGAACAGCGCCACGCCGAACGCCAATGCGCCGCCGAGGCTGAACAGGTGCGGAAAGGTGCCGACAAACCGCTGCCAGTCCCGCGAAACCAGAAACACCCCAAGCGCCAACGTCGCCGGCAAACCATAGCGCAACACGCGTGGGCCGAAGCGTTCCAGCCACGGCCAGGCGCGATTGAGAAAGGCGTCCGGACGCCACAGCGGTATGCGGAAAAACAGGTACTGATGCAGAAGGATTTGCCACAGGCTCTGTTTCTGCGCCAAGGCCTTGAGCCGGTAACTGGCGCGCTGTTGATCGTCGAGGGCACTGATCAAATCGTGCCCACGGAGAAACTCCAGCAATTGCTCAAGCTCGGTGCCGTCCAGCGGCAGGCCCGGCTCACGATTGGCCGCACGCAGGACCTGATCGGCATCGCCCAGCGACCAGTGGCGCAACAGGCGCATCGCCGCCGCGCCCAGTTTGAAATAACGCCCGCGCACCGGGTCGGCCAGGGTCCAGCGTGGCGAGCCGTCCAATGCTGGCGCTGCGGGCGACAGTTGCAGGTCGGCACGCAGGCTCGGCAGGTTCATTTACAGGCCCACGCTCTGGCGCAGACCGGCCAATGGACGACGCAACAGGTACAGCGCCAGCGGCGCACGGTCACCGAAGATTTTCGCCGTACCGCGCAGGCCGATGCGCGGCGGTGCGTCGACGAAATTGGCGTCGAGCCGATACGCCAGTTGCCCGCCAGCCGTCGGTTGTGCCTCGTAGGCCGAGCGCTCCAGCGTCGCGAGGTGGCGCTTCAAGGGATCGCTGTCGAGAAACAACGCGATCTCGGCACCGGGCTCTAACGATATCGCGTCGCCCACCGCCAGTTCGATACGCAGTTCGGCCTGGTTCGGGTCGGCAATTTCCATCAGGCGTTCGCCGGTCTGCACGGGTTTGCCGGTCAAGCGTTCGGCATCGGCGAACACCGCGATGCCATCGCGTTCGGCACGCACTTCGCTGCGATTAAGCAACTCGCGGGCGTAGTCACGTTCGGCGCGTTTTTGCTCGACACGCGCGGCCAGCAAGTCGATCCGCGAGTTGGATTCGGCATCGGTGAACGAGCGCTGGGAATTGGATTTGAGTTCGGCCTCGGCCACATCCAATGCCCGTTCGGCCACATCGGCCTGAGCCGTGAGGGTCGTGTTTTCGAAGCGCAGCAACAGTTCGCCGGTTTTCACCGTTTGATTGGGTTTGACCAAAAACTCGGCGATCACCCCGTCCAGCGGCGCCGCCACCACACGGCCGCCCAGGGGCACCACTTCGGCCGGTGCCAGCACCGATTGACGCACCGGAATCAACAGCCCGAGCAACAGCGCCGCGACCAGTGCCACCTGACGTTTACGCGTCCAGCGCAACCGCCAGGGTTTGTGTGGCTGCAGCGCCAGCCAGGCGTGGCTGTAGGTGTCGCCCAGTTGCGAGAGCAAGACTTGTTCGGAGGGATTCCACGGCACATCGCGGGCCAGCCACAAACCGCCGAACACCTGTCCATCCCGATCAATCAACGGCAGCCAGAACACTTGTGCGGCGGACAGACTGCGCCAATCCGCCTGGATCGATTCGCCGAGCAACTGCGGCGCAATCACCCGCGCCTGTTGCAGCACATCCTGCTTGAACAACTGCGCCACGGCTTGCTCGACAAACGCCACGAACGGCGCATTGGGCTCCACCGCGCTGACGCCGGTCACCGCTTGCACCTTGCCTGCGATCAACAACGCGGCATGGCGAAAACCGAACAGCGACTGGCCGTCATTGACCAGGCTGTAGGCCAGTTGCGACGCATCGCGGGCTGCCCGGGTCTGGCGTTCGAGGTCAAGAAACCGCGCAAACACCTGCTCGGCGCCGCCGCTCACCGGGGCGTTCAATTAAGCTCCGAAAAATGCGCCGTGCCGCTCATGCCGGCCAGTAAGCCTTTGGCTTCGGGGAGTGAGGCGACCAGCAACAAGGTCTGACTGCCCTCATCGATTCGCGCGCCGAGGCGTTTGACCGTGGCCTCAAGCGGTTGACCTGTTTCATCGGGAACAAAGGAAAACGTCTGGCCAGGCTTGAGTTTGGCCATCCAGCGCGACGGGACCAGCAGATGGATTTCCAACGTGCGGTTATCGACCACATCCAGCAGCGGCGCGCCGGCCGACACGCTCTCATAGCGCTTGACCTTGCGTTCGACCACTTGCCCGTCGAATGGCGCAATCACGCTGCAGCGTTTGACCTGCACCTGATAGACCTGAGATTGCGCCTGGGTTTCGCTGACCTTGGCCTGCGCCCGCGCCACTTCGAAACGCCCGACAGAATTGAGCGCGGCCAATTGTTTGTTGTGCGCCAATTCTTCACCGGCGCCACGGCTGGCCGCTTGCGCAGCATTGAGTTGCGCCTGATAGGCCGAGCAATCGAACCGGGCCAGCACGTCGCCCTTCTTGAACGACTCGCCCTCACTGAACGGCAACTCGACAATCCGCCCGGACAGCTCACTGGCCAGAATCGCCTGATCCCGAGCGCGAAGCACACCCCGCGCCTCACTGCTCGCGGCACCCGCCCCGGCCGCGGGGCTATCGAGCAGCGGATCGTCTAGCCCGGGCGTTTGCGCCTGAACGGCACACGTTACAAAGGTCAATCCAAAAACCCAACCACGAAAACGCTGCATAACCGCTACTCCCTGACGGATGTGCGGAGTCTACGACAGCGAGGGTTAGCGTCAAGCGAAAGGCCAGCATTGCGCCTTTGTCTTGGGTGTAAACACATCGGAAGTGCTCAGGTCAGCCCATCTCAAATACAACCCTGATGGAATATTCCATAGCGCCCATATTCGCCTCCCATGAAGTGGGATATCGAATACACCGACGCGTTCGGCAACTGGTGGGAAGACCTGACGGAAAACGAGCAGTGCGCTGTGGCTGCAAGCGTCAAACTGCTGGGTCAATTCGGACCGGGTTTACGCTTTCCGCACAGTCGTGCAATCAACGGAGCGCGGCACAGCCATTTACGAGAACTGCGAGTTCAACATGCCGGACGGCCGTATCGCATTCTTGATGCGTTTGATCCAAGACGTTGCGCATTACTATTGATCGGTGGAGACAAAACCGGTCAGGACCGCTGGCATGAAGTCAATGTCCCGCTCGCCGATCAACCGATCAACCGATCAACTGTACGCTGAGCATCTAGAAACATTGCGCAAAGAGGGTTTTAACAATGGCTAAGAAATTCGCCCAACTCCAAGCGCGCATGACACCCGAAGCCCGGGCGGGCGCCGATTCGATCTACGAGCAACACATCAGGGAAATGCCACTCAACGAACTTCGGCAGGCCAAAGCCCTGAGTCAGGCTACGCTTGCCGAAACGCTGCATGTCAATCAAGCGGCTATCTCGAAAATGGAGCGCCGTACTGACATGTACATCAGCACGTTGCGCAACTGTATCCGTGCGATGGGCGGCGAACTTGAAATCATCGCAACGTTTCCCGAAGGGCAAATCAACATCGAAAATTTCGCAGGTTGAGCACCCGAAGTCCGCTTCAACCTGCGACACCTTTTGCTGACGATCTACTCGGCAGCCTGCACATCACATCGAATTCGTCGACTTGATCCTTTTTTGCGACAACCTCAGCGTTGCGCCATCTTGTCGACCGGATACACCGACTCCCATCCCCCACCCAACGCTCGGTACAACCCGACCATCGCCAGCGAAACCCCGGTCGAACTCTCCACCCACTGCTCCTGAGTCGCGAGCAACGCGCTCTGCACGGTAAGGACGTTGACGAAGTCGACCACGCCTTCGACGTATTGCTGTTGCGCGGTGCGCAGGGCGATCTGGTTCTGGCGCACGGCTTCGGCGAGGCTGCCTGCGCGGCGCTGGCTGGCGTTGTAGGCGGTCAGTTGATCGTCGATTTCGTGCCAGGCGCGCAGCACGGTTTGCTGGTAACCGATGGCGGCTTCCTGCTGCTGGGCTTCACGCAACTGCAACATGCCACGCAGGCGTCCACCGTCGAACAGCGGCAAGCTGAACTGCGGGCCGATGCCGAAGGCGCGTGAGCCCCACGAGCCGAAATCGCTGAGTTGCATGGCCTGCGAACTGAGGTTGCCGGACAAAGTAATGCGCGGATAGAAATCGCCCTTGGCCACGCCGATGTTGGCGGTGGCCGCGTGCAGTCGTGCTTCGGCCTGACGGATGTCCGGACGGCGTTGCGCCAGTTGCGACGGCAGACCGATGGCAACTTCCAATGGTGACTGCGGCACCGCGGCATCTGTGGATAACGCTTTGGCCAAGGCCTGCGGCGGCTCACCCATCAACAGGCTGATCGCGTTGATCAGTTGCGATTGGCGCTGTTCCAGTGCCGGTAGCCGCGATTCGATGGCCGCGACTTGTGCGGCGGCTTCGGCGACATCCAGATCGGTGGCCACACCGTCGTTCAGCCGCAGTTGCGAGAGTTTCAGGCTGTGGCGGGCAACATCGAGGTTCTGCTCGGTCACCGCACGGGTGTTCTGTACGCCGCGCAACTGGATGTAGTTCTGCGCAGTGTCGGCAAGCACGGCCAGCAGGACGCCGCGCCGGTCGTTTTCGGCGACTTCCAGATTGGCGTCGGCGGCTTCGGTTTCCCGGCGCACGCGGCCCCAGACATCCAGTTCCCATGAGGCGGAGAAACCGGCGTCCCACAGGTTGAAGGCCGAATCGCCGTTGTGTCCGGACGGATCGCTCAGGCCCTTGGCACTGTTGCGTTCGCGCCCATAGCTAGCGGTGGCAGCGGTATTGGGGTAGCGGTCGGCGCTGATCACCTGGCGTGCGGCGCGACTTTGTTGCAGCCGGCTGCTGGCCAGTTGCAGGTCGAGGTTGCTGTGCACGGCGCGCTGAGTCAGAGCTGAGAGTTGCGGGTCGTGGAAGACTTCCCACCAGCGTTCGTTCAGGGGTTCGCTGACCGCTTGGCCGGGGGCGGATTTGGCGGGTTTGGCCCAATCGGCGATCTGCGTGGCTACCGGCTTTTGGAAGTCAGGGCCCACGGTGCAGGCGGTAAGGCCAGCGGCAATTACGACTGTGGATATCAGGCGCTGCAACTGGCCTCTTCGCGAGCAAGCCCGCTCCCACAGGGGATCGGTGATGCTGCCGAGATCCATTGTGGGAGCGGGCTTGCTCGCGAAAGGGCCTAACCAGCCAATACAAATCTTCATCGCTGAGTCACCTCACGCACTGACGTCGCCGAGCTACGAGTGTTAATACTCGCCTCCACCGACATCCCGACCCGCAGTCGCTCGGCCAGTGGCTGCCCCGGCTCCAGCACAATCTTCACCGGAATCCGCTGCACCACCTTGGTGAAATTGCCCGTGGCGTTATCTGGTTTCACCGCCGCAAACGTCACGCCCGTGGCTGGAGCAATACTCTCGACACGGCCTCGCAGGGCCTCGCCACCAAGACTGTCGACACGCACTTGCACTTGCTGCCCACGCTGCACATCGGTCAGTTGCGTCTCCTGAAAGTTGGCGACGACATAGGCCTGCTGCAACGGCACCACCGCCAGCAGCTTGCTGCCCGGCGTCACATAGGCGCCGACACGCAAGGCACGTTCGCCGACCATGCCGTCCTGCGGCGCGGTGATGCGCGTGTAGGAGAGTTCGAAACTGGCGATTTCCAGCGCCGCTTGTGCGTGCTTCAACGTGCCTTCGGCAGCATCACGCTGAGCGGTGAGAATATCGACCTGCTTACGCTCCGCCGCCAGTTTTGCGCTGGCCGTGTCCAATTGCGCGGCGGCCTGATCGATACGGGTGCGCGCCTGTTGTGCGTTTTGTACGGTGCCAGCCCCGACGCCTGCCAAATGGTTGTAGCGATTGAGTTCCTGCAGGGCAAACGCCCTTTCAGCCTTGGCCGAGACCACTGCCGCCTGCGCCTGAGCGATGACTGACGTCTGGCGCTCCAGCGTCGCCCTGGCGTTTTGCAGTTGCGCCCGTGCGACCAGTGTTTGTGCATCAGCCGCATCGGCGGCGGCACGCAAATCGCGATCATCGATCAGCGCCAGCAACTGCCCGGCCTTCACTTGCTGGTTGTCTTCCACCAACACTTCCTTGATGAACCCGGCCACACGCGGCACGACCAAGGTGAAATCAGCGCAGACGAACGCGTCATTGGTGTTTTGCTCAGTCCGTTTGCCAAACAGGCCTGGCATCGCCAAATACACCAGCACGCCAATAGCCAACGCGGTCGCCACGGCCACCGCGAGTTTTTGCTTTGCTTGAGTTGTCATAAAAACCTTCAATGTTCAGTACAGCAATCAGGTCGGCGCACGCGGTGGAAAGATCCGCGTCGGCAGCCAGAAAATCAGCAGGATCAGCACAACAGCAACGCCCGCCATGCACACATAGAGATCGGAAGCCGTCAGCACCACGGCCTGTTCGTGCAAACGATGGGCAAGGCCCGGATCGCTGCGGTCGGCCAACGGTGAGTTGCCAAGGCTGTCGACCAGCATCGTCGAGTGAAAATGCAGGCGCGCCGTGGTCAGCGCCTCGAGCACACCGGTGGCGACCACCGCCGCCAGGCCTTTCACGGTGTTGAACCACGCCGAGGCAAACGGCCCGTCCGTTGGCTGGATGCTGCCGGTCGAGAGCATCAACAGCGGCAGCACCGACATCGGCTGGCCGAAAATCTGCAGCCATTGCAGGACGTAGAAATTGTCGCGAATCCATTCCGAGGTCAGCAGCGAGCCACCCAGGCACGACAGCACCAGCATGCTCAAACCCATCCCGAGCACCCAGCGGCAATCGACCCAGCGCAGGTTGCACAGCGCCGCCACCAGCGGCAGCGCAATCAACTGCGGCAACGCTGCGATGAGCATGATCGGCGCGGTCTGCACCGGGCGATAACCCTGCACTTGCGCCAGATAGCTCGACGGAATCAACACCACCGCTTGCAGCACCACCAGCACGCCGGCCAGGGTCAGCAGCGCGAACGACAGGTTGCGGATACCGAGCATCTGCAACTTGAAAAACGGAATCGGCTGTGACCACTCGTTGATCAAAAAAGCCACCAGCAGCAGCGATCCCGAACCGAGCAGCGCGCCGATCAGATTGGACTCGAACCAGTCCAGCCGATTGCCCTGCAACAGGCCGATCACCAGCATGCAGATCGCCGGGAAGCCCAGCAGCAGGCCTTTCCAGTTGAACGCCTTGAGGCGCTCAAGGCGCAGCGGATCCTGCGGGATGCCGTAAGCCACCATCACCATGGCGATCAGGCACGGCACGATGATTTGCCAGAACGTCCATTGCCAGCCGACGTATTCAGTCCACAACCCTGCCAGCGGCGTGCCGAGGCCCGGCCCGAAGGTGGCTGTCAACGCGTAGCCGGCCAAGCCATAGAGTTTGAAGTTGGCAGGCAGGAAACGCAGGGCGACGGTCATCAGCATCGGCGGCAACGCGCCGCCGGCCAGACCTTGCACAATGCGCATCAGCAGCAGGCTTTCGTAGTTCGGGGCGAACGGACAGAGCACACCGAGCAAGGTGAACAGGCTGATCGCGCCGAGGGTGAAGCGACGCAGCGAGAACGTCACCGAGCACCACGGCGCGAAGGCCATGGCCGCGACCGACGTCGCGGTGTAGCTGGCAACCAGCCAAGTGCCTTCGTCGTAGCCTATGTGCAGCGCGCCGCGAATGTCGGCCAACGCGACTTTGGTCACCATCTCGTTGAGACCCGACACCAGCACCGCCAGCAGCACGCCAACCAGGCCGATGATGATCCGCGCCCCGAACACCGGTGGCGCGGCGGCCGTCGCCGGGCTGGCCGCCGCCGCGATGGGCGCCGTGGCCGTCAGGGATGTCATGGAAGCAAACTCCGGTGGGAAAAATACCGGAGCATCTTAGTAGGACTTAGTACTGACGAAAATTGACTTATTGGCAGCTTATAAGTGTGTTTTGTGCAGCAATGAAGATCCCACAGGGATTCGTGGCGCTCACAACGACCTAAGGTTGCGCGGCGAGCCAGGTTTCGTCGCAGCAGGCCTTGAGGGTCTCACGCAACCAGCGATGTGCCGGGTCCTTGTCGAAACGCGGGTGCCAGGCCTGGGTCAGCATCAACGTGGGCAGTGGGATCGGCAGGTTGAACGAGCGCAGCTTCAAACCCAACCGCCGCACGCTCAACAGTGCTTCCTTGGGCACCGGCAGGATCAGGTCGGAATCGGGCAACGCAAACATCGCTGCATGGAAACTCGGCGCAATCACCGCCACGCGCCGTTCCAGGCCAAAGGCATTCAGCGCGGCGTCGATAGGGCCGCGTGCAATGCCACGGCGCGACACACTGATGTGGGAAAAACCGGCATAGCGCTCGGCGGTGATTTCGCCATCCAGCAGCGGATGATCTTCGCGCACCAGGCCCACAAAGTGCGTGGAGAACAGGTTCTGGACTTTGACTTCCGGGGTCACCGGGCGGGTGTTGCTGACGCTCAGATCGATCCGCCCTTCGCGCAGCGCGTCGTCGTCGCCGTCGCCCTCCGGAACGAAGCGCAGCTCACAGTGCGGCGCCTGCTGGTCGAGGGTGTCGAACAGCTTGCCGCCGTAGACACCGATGAAAAAGTCGTTGGCGCGGATGCTGAAGCGCCGACGCAACGTGCTCAGTTCCACGGCGTCAGCGGAGCGGAACAGCAGCGCAGCCTGCTCGACCACATCGCGCACCTGTTCGCGTAACTCCAAGGCTTTGGGTGTCGGCACCAGACCGCGCCCGGCGCGCACCAGAATCGGATCGCCAATGGCCTCGCGGATCCGCGTCAGGGTCCGGCTCATGGCCGCCGGGCTGAGATTCATCCGCCGCGCGGCGCCGACGACGCTGCCCTCATCGAGCAAGGCGTCGAGGGCGACCAGAAGGTTCATGTCCGGGAGTTGCATAATGAGCACTCATCGCTGATCAGGATTGATCTGAACGCAATGCTAGCAAACATCCTTGGGATGGGATGTGTCTGTGCTGATGCCTTCGCGAGCAAGCCCGCTCCCACAGGTTCTGATGTCGAGTACCCTGTGGGAGCGGGCTTGCCCGCGATGAGGCCACTGAAGATCTAGCGCTCGTGCAACGCCTCAGCACGCGCCCGAATGATCGGCTTGAGCAGATAGCTCAACACCGACTTCTTGCCGGTGATGATATCCACCGAGGCCACCATCCCCGGGATGATCAGCAACGGCTTCTCATCGGTGCCCAAGTGGCTGCGATCGGTGCGCAACTTGATCACGTAATACGTGGTTTTCTTGTCTTCGTCGGTAATGGTGTCCGCGCCAATCTGCTCCAGCTTGGCTTTCAGCCCGCCATAAATGGTGTAGTCATACGCGGTGAATTTCACCGTCGCTTCCTGCCCTGGATGCAGGAACGCGATGTCTTGCGGGCGGATCTTGGCTTCGACCAGCAACGTGTCGTCCAACGGTACGATTTCCACCATGTCGCTGCCCGGCTGGATCACGCCGCCGATGGTGTTGACCAGTAACTTGTTGACGATGCCGCGCACCGGCGACGTGACCAGTGTCCGGCTGACGCGGTCTTCCAGCGCCTTGCCGGTGGCCTTGGCCTTGTTCAGATCGGTGCGCGCTTCGTTGAGTTGAGTGAGGGCTTCACTGCGGAACTTGCCGCGCGTCTCGTCGATCTTGCGCTGAACTTCCTTGATCGCCGATTCGGCGCGCGGGATCGCCAGCGTAGTGGCATCGAGCTGACCACGGGTTTCGACTTCGGCACGCTTGAGCCGCAGCACTTCAACCGGGGAAACCGCGCCCTGCGCCACCAGCGGCTCGGACATGTTGATTTCCTGACGCTGCAAACTGAGTTGCTGGCGGTACTGCGCCTGCTTGGAGGTGAACTCGCGCAGCTCTTGCTGACGCTGGATCAACTGCTCCTGCAAACCGCCGATCTCGTCGTGCAGTTGCTGGCGACGGCTGATGTACAGCGATTCTTCGCTTTTGGCCTGGCCCGGAACGGCTTTGAGCACGTCCTCGGGGAAGTTCAGCGGTCGGTCGTCGACCTCGGCACTCAGGCGCTCGACCCGCAGCACCATCGACAGCCTATCGGCCTCGGTTTCGCCGACGTTGGAGGCAAATCGCGTGTCGTCCAGGCGAATCAGCGGCGCACCGGCCTCGACGATCTGGCCTTCCTTGACGTAGAGCTCAGTAACGATACCGCCCTCAAGGTTCTGGATTTTCTGGATCTTCGAAGACGGAATGGCCTTGCCCTCGCCTTTGGTCACTTCGTCGATCACGGCGAAATTGGCCCAAAGCATGAGGAACACGAAAAAGCCGATGATCGCCCAGATCGTCAGACGAACAACACGCGGGGCGTCTTCGATCAGCGCCTTGCTGACCTCTGGCAGTGGCTGGCCCTGCAGCGAGGCAGAACCCTTGAAGTAGCGACGGATCGACTCCTTGATACCCGACTTAAGCAACACTGATCTGCCCCTTCTTCAACGCTTCCATCACGGCGGCTTTCGGGCCATCGGCGAGAATTTGCCCGCGGTCGACCACCAGCAGGCGATCCACCAGCGAGAGCAGCGAGGCCCGGTGCGTGACCAGCACCACGGTCTTGTTTTCAATCACCGCCGCGAGGCGTTGCTTGAGGCGTTCTTCGCCGGTGTTGTCCATGGCGCTGGTCGGTTCGTCCATCAGCAGAATCGGCGGATTGAGCAACAGCGCCCGGGCCAGGGCGACGTTCTGCCGTTGGCCGCCGGACAGGTTCTGCCCACGTTCACCGACTTGCAGCTCATAACCTTGCGGGTGCAAACGGGCGAATTCGTGGACGCCGGCCAGTTCGGCGGCTTGCAGGACGAGTTCGTCTTCTACATAACGCGCGCCGGACACCAGGTTGTCACGCAGGGTGCCAGCCAGCAGTTGAATGTCTTGCGGCACATAGCCGATGTTGTAGCGCAACTCGCTGACGTCGATCTGGCGGATATCCACACCGTCGACCAGCAACGCGCCGTCGTCCGGCTGATACAGGCCCACCAGCAGTTTCGCCAGCGAACTCTTGCCCGAGCCACTGCGGCCGATGATGCCGACTTTCTCGCCGGGACGGATCACCAGGTTGATGTTCTTCAGCGCCGGGTTCTGTTGTTCCGGGTAGGTGAAGTTGAGCTGGCGGCACTCGATGGCACCTTGCAGAACCTTGCGGCTCAGCGGGCGCTCTTCGAAATTGCGCTCCTGCGGCAGCTCCATCATCTGGTCGACCGAGGTCATGGTCACTCGCGCTTGCTGGTAGCGCGTCAGCAGGCCGGACAGCGACGCCAGCGGGCTCAGTGCGCGACCGCTGAGCATGTAGCAGGCAATCAGGCCGCCCATGCTGAGGTTGCCGGCAATGATCTGGTAAACACCGAAGACGATCATGATCACCCCGGCCAGTTGCTGGATCAGCAGGGTGATGTTCATCGCCAGACCGGACAGCATTTTCACCCGCAGTTCGAGGCGGCTGAGGGTGCCGATGGTCTGTTCCCACTGATACTGGCGTTCGCTTTCGGCGTTGTTGACCTTGACCGCGTCTAGGCCGGCGAGGGTTTCGATCAGGCTCGACTGACGTTCGGCGCCAAGGGCCATGGTGCGTTCCATGGTGGCCACCAGCGGCTTCTGCAACGCGTAGCCGATGGCCAGGGCAATCGGGAACGCCAGCACCGGAATCCACACCAGATGCCCGCCAAGAATGGCGATGACAATGAAGATCAGGATGGTGAACGGCAGATCGATCAGGCTGGTCAGGGTCAGCGATGCCAGGAAGTCACGCAGGCTCTGAAACTCATGGATGTTCTGCGCGAAGCTGCCGACCCGCGCCGGCCGATGCTTCATGGCCATGCCGACGATGCGCTCGAACAGCGTCGCAGAGATGATCAGGTCGGTTTTCTTGCCGGCCAGATCCAGACACAGGCTGCGCAGGCTCTTGAGAATCAGGTCGAACATGTAGGCGCCGGTGATACCCAGTGCGAGCACCCACAGGGTGGCCTCAGCCTGGTTCGGCACCACGCGGTCGTAGACGTTCATCACGAACAGCGGCGCGGCCATGGCGATGATGTTGATCAGGAAACTGGCGGCGATGGCGTCGGCATACAGCCAGCGCGAACGCTTGAGGGTGTCACGGAACCACGAGCGTGCACGCGGGATCAGCGTGCCGTGGTTGACGTCGAATTTATGTTGGGGTTGGGCGAAGAAGACTTTGCCGGTGTAATCGTCAGCGAGCAGTTCACGACTGACCACTGACTCGCCACCATCGCTTTCGCTGAGCAGCACCCGCGCTTCGTTTTCACCTTGCCAGCCGAGCATGACGGCACTGCGGCCATCTTTGAGCAACAACAACGCCGGCATGGCGATCGCCGGAATCTCTTCCAGTTTGCGCTGCAGCACTCGACCCTGCAGGCCGGCGCGAGCCGCCGCGCGGGGCAGCAACTCGACACTCAAACGTTGTTTGGGCAGCGGCAGGCCGGTGGTCAGCATCGCCGCGCTGGCAGGTTTCTGGTGCAGCATGCAAAGGGCGAGCAGACCATCCAGCAACGGATCGTCGTGCAACGCGCGTGGATCATGACTGAGATGAACTCGACTGACTTCTGATTCCACGCTCGACACTCTTTGACTGTTTAAAAGGGATAACTCAATTCATCCCAGGCAACTGCACCTTGGGTTTCACGTCGTTTTGCACAACGGATGCCAACGGTGCGACCACTCCCTGGCTTCTGAGCAACTCGCCCATGGTCGCCTTGATTCGGTATTGAGTAAATAACTGAATGTTTTTGATTTCAGCCAGACGCCGCGAAGCGGTGAACAACTCGTTTTCGCTGTCGAGCAAGTCAAGCAGAGTGCGCTCGCCGAGGCTGAACTGACGCTGGTAAGCGGTACGCACCGCCATGCTGTGATCGACGTACTGCTGAGCGATCGGCACCTGAGCATTGGCGTTGTTGAGGGCGTTCCAGGCCAGGCCCAGTTCTTCATTCAATTGACGCAAGGCGTTGTTGCGGATGTCCAGCGCCTGGTTCGACAGGTACGACTTGGATTCCAGGTCAGCCTTGTTGCTGCCACCCGAATACAGGTTGAAGCGCATGCGCAGCATGGCCTGCCATTCGTTGTTGTGACCGTTCTGGCCGTCGAGGTCGTTGTCGGCGGTGCGGCCCAACTCGGCGTCGAAGCGTGGGTAGAAGGTCGACTTGGCGGCTTCGTACTGTTTCTCGGCAGCCGCAATATCGGACTCGGCCGAACGCAGGATCGGGCTGTTTTCCAGCATCTGCGTGCGGGCTTCATTGAGGTTGGCCGGCATCATCGCCATGAACGGCGCCGGACGCTCCAACAGGTCGGGCATCTGGCCGACAGCGCTGAGGAAGTTGGTTTCAGAGTCGGCGAGGTTGGTTTGCTCGGTGATCAGGTTGTTACGGGCCTGAGCCATCCGCGCTTCGGCTTGATCAAGGTCGGCACCGCTGCCGACACCGCGCTGGGTGCGCAGTTGAATCTGGTCATAGATGCGCTGGTGGCTCTTGAGGTTTTCCTCGGCCAGACGCACGAATTCGCGGCGGGTCAGCACGTCCAGATACACCTGGGCCACAGTCAGCGCAGTACGCTCGGACGTGCCAAGCAACGAGTAGGCACGAGAGTTAACGGTGGCTTGTTGACGCCCGACTTCGCTGGACGTCGCAAAACCGTCGAAGACCATTTGCGAGAGACGTAAACTTGACTCGCTGCGGTTCAGGGTTTCCCAGTGATTGCCGCCGCCGTTGGCACGAGTGGTCACGCTGTCGGTGCCTTCACGGCCATAACCGCCGAGCAGATCGACCTTGGGCAGGTATCCACCTTTTGCAGCCCTTAGCTGATAATCCGCGGCCAAACGACTGTTGACCCCTGCCTGGATTTCCGGATGGACATCCAACGCCTGTTGCATGGCTTCCGGCAAGGATTGTGCTTGTACGAACGATGCGGCGAGGGCGAACGGTAGGGCCTTGAGCAGATGCAAACGCATGATAAAGATTTCCCAGAACTTCTTGTCTTGAATCACAGCAAAACGTGGTGCTGCGTCGGATGATTGGCAACCGGAATGACCGTATGTCGGAAAGTTCAAAATAGGAACTGGATCACACGCTGAAGGACAGGTCGCCGCGGAAATATCAATGTGACATTAGTGGGGCGATTGTTTAGGATGGCACCCAGAAGGTCAATAGTTTGGCATAAAGTTAATCGCGAAAGAATCTAGCCAAATTATTGACGAAGGCATGCGTCAAACTTGTTTCGCAAAATTTTAAAGTACGTCCAGACTGAAATGGCGCAGACGCCATCAGGTCTATGGAAGTCAACTGAACGTGACACCCCGGAGAGTCTTCAATGAGCAGTGTTGTTGCCATCGTCAAAAGCATTGTCGGTCAGGTTTTCGTGGTGTCGCCAGAAGGCGTACGCCGCGTACTCGTTGAAGGCGATCGCCTGTTTGTCGGCGACCAGATCGACACCGGCCTCTCCGGCGCCGTGTCGCTTGAATTGGCTGATGGCCGCACCCTCGATCTGGGTCGCGACACTCAATGGAGCGCCAGCGCTCCCGACTCCAGCACTGACCTGGCCGAAGCCACCGCACAGGCCGCGCCGTCGGTAGAAGAACTGCAACAAGCCATCGCCGCAGGTGTCGACCCGACAACCGCGCTGGAAGCCACCGCAGCCGGCGCCACTGCCGCGGGTACGGGCGGTGCCGCCGGTGGTGGTCACAGCTTCGTGCTGCTTGATGCTACGGCCGGCAGCGTTGACCCGACCATTGGTTTCCCAACGGCGGGCATCGATTCGGCTGCGCAAGCGGCACAGAACATCACCGGCGGCCAGACCACCGACACCACCACCAACGCTCTGCGTGAATCGACCCTGAGCCTCAGCGCCACGCCGACCATCACCGAAGCCGGCGGCGTGCTGGTGTACACCGCGACCCTGACTCAGGCGCCGCTGACCGACCTGACCATCACCCTGTCCAACGGCGCAGTGATCGTGATCCCGGCCGGCTCGACCACTGGTACCGTCAACGTGCCGCTGGCGCCGAACGACACCGTTTATAACGACCCGACCCAGATCGACGTGACCGTCACCGGCACCACTGGCGGTAACGGCATCACCGTGACCCCGCCGACCACCCCGGCCACGACACAGGTCACCGACACCATCGACACCACCACCGTCACTCTGACGGCGGGATCGAGCGTCACCGAAGGTGGTCAGATCACCTACACCGCGACCCTGACCAACCCGGCGCAAACCCCGGTGACCGTCACACTGTCCAACGGCTCGACCATTACCATCGGCGCAGGCCAGACAACCGGCACCGTCAACGTGCCGACCCCGGCCAACGACGTGTACAACAACAGCAGCACCGTCACCACGACTATCACCGGTGCCACGGGCGGCAACTTTGAAAACCTGGTGCCAAACCCGACACCGGCGGTGACCACCATCACCGATTCGATCGACACCACCAGCGTGAGCCTCACCGCGACCGGCACCGTCGTCGAGGGTGGCCAGATCACCTACACCGCGACCCTGACCAACCCGGCGCAAACCCCGGTGACCGTCACCCTGTCGAACGGCTCGACCATCACCATTGGCGCGGGCCAGACGACCGGCACCGTCAACGTGCCCACCGCGCCAAACGACGTCTACAACAATGGCAGCACCGTCAGCACCACAATTACCGGCGCTACCGGTGGCAACTTTGAAAACCTGGTGCCGAACACCACGCCAGCGACCACCACCGTCACCGATTCGATCGACACCACCAGCGTGAGCCTCACCGCGACCGGCACCGTCGTCGAGGGCGGCCAGATCACCTACACCGCGACCCTGACCAACCCGGCGCAAACCCCGGTGACCGTCACCCTGTCGAACGGGTCGACCATCACCATTGAGGCCGGCAAGACGACCGGCACCGTCGACGTGCCCACCGCAGCCAACGACGTTTACAACAATGGCAGCACCGTCAGCACCACGATTACCGGCGCTACCGGTGGCAACTTTGAAAACCTGGTGCCGAACACCACGCCAGCGACCACCACCGTCACCGATTCGATCGACACCACCAATCTGTCGCTGAGTGCCACTGGCTCGGTGGCCGAGGGTGGTTCGATCGTTTACACCGCGACCCTGACCAACGCTGCACAAACCCCGGTCACCGTGACCCTGAGCAACGGCTCGGTGATCACCATCGAGGCTGGCAAAACCACCGGCACTGTGACTGTTCCAGCGCCTGCCGATGACGTCTACAAAGACGCCGGCAAAGTTGAAGCAACCATTTCGACTGCCACGGGCGGCAACTTCGAGAACCTGGTGCCGAGCACTGTCCCGGCCGTGACTGAAGTGACCGATACCATCGACACTTCGACCGTCAAACTGACGGCCGATACCTCCGTGGCTGAAGGCGGCACTGTCACTTACACCGCTACCGTGGGCGCCCCGGTCACTGGTTCGCCTGTCGTGGTGACTCTGGCCAACGGTCAGAACATCACCATCGAAGTCGGCAAAACCACTGGCACCGTGACCACCACCGCGCCGAACGATGCATTGGTTGGCCAGGCTCCGCTGACCAACTCGATCACTGACATAAGCGGCGGTAACTACGAAAACCTCGTGGCCGACAAAACACCAGTCAGCACCACCGTGACTGACACCGTCGACACCACCAACCTGTCGCTCAGCGCGACCGACTCGGTCGCCGAGGGTGGCTCAATCGTCTACACCGCCACCCTGACCAACGCTGCTGGCTCGCCAGTCACCGTGACTCTGTCCAACGGCGCAGTGATCACCATCGACGCTGGCAAAACCACGGGCACCGTGACCGTTCCGGCTCCAGCCGATGACGTCTATAAAGACGCCGGCAAAGTTGAAGCAACCATTTCGACTGCCACGGGCGGCAACTTCGAGAACCTGGTGCCAAGCACTGTTCCGGCCGTGACTGAAGTGACCGACACCATCGACAC
>NZ_JBIUWM010000032.1:0-15458 GCF_044743445.1 Pseudomonas sp. NPDC087615
TCGGTACCGACCATGGTGCTTGGCACCTGACCGGAAATGATCACCATTGGAATCGAATCCATCTAGGCCGTGGCGATACCGGTGATGGCGTTTGTGGCGCCTGGACCGGAAGTTACCAATACCACGCCGGCTTTACCGGTGGCACGAGCATAGCCGTCAGCCATATGGGTAGCCGCTTGTTCGTGACGAACCAGGATGTGGGTCACTTCCGGTTCTTTGAACCGGGCCTCGTAAACATGCAGGAGAGCACCACCCGGGTACCCGTAAATATATTTGACGCCTTCGTCACGCAAAAAGCGGACGAGCATCTCACCGCCAGATAAAAGCTCCACGTTGTTCACCTCTAAAACGCCAGAATACCGTCCACAAAATAGGGGCGGGTCTTAATAGGTTTACTTCTCGGCAGAGCATGAGCGACGGTGGTCGCCGACTACGTCAGCACTGACTGAGCAAGTATTGGGATCGTCCCAAGTGTTGCGGGCCTTTCCCACCCAGCGCGAGGTAACGCGTTGCGGGTGTAACAGGTCGGCGCGGATGTGCGCCTCATGATCTACCGAGAGGGTCTGCTTCTGGCAGTCCCTCTACAGCGGACTTTGGATTCTTCTGTTTCGCCCTCTCCAAGTCAAGTCGTCTGTGTGCTTAATTGTGGGTAAGCACATGAGAACGCAAGAAAAAACCTGAAAACCGCTACTCTGTTAGCGTCAATTGCGCAATTTTGCCAAGGAATCAGCATGCGAACGCTCCTCCTCACACTGCTGATCGGCCTCAGCCCCTGGTGCTCGGCCGCTCAGATCTACAAATGGGTCGACGCCCAAGGTGTCACGCATTTCGATGCACAACCTCCCCAAGGCCAGCCGTCCACCTCTGTGCAGACACCCTCCTCGCCCGCGCCGAAACCTGCGGCAATGCCCGGTAACGGCATACTCGGCGATCAGAAAGCCATCGATGCCAAGGTCAAGAAACAGGTCGCCGACCAGCAAGCGCAGCTCAAAGCATTTTGTGAACAGGCACGCACCAACCTTGCGCAATTGCAGAACAATCCGCGCTTGCGGGAGGAAGTAGAGGGACAATTGCGGCGGCTTGATGATGCGCAACGTCAGGAACGCATCGGCGAAGCGCAGAAGCAGATAGCGCAAAACTGCCAGTAATGACTGGCAGCTTCCGGTTCAGCGCGAAGCAGTAATCAGCAAGTCGAACTCTTTGAGCAATACCTGAAGCTGCCGATCCTTGCCCTGCAGATTGCGCTGGGCGAAGACCATTTCAGCCATTTCCTGAATGCCCGAGGCATTAGGTAACGGCAGATCCTGTTCGAGGATCATCTTCATGCGTGGCAGGAAAATCCATTGCAACCACTGCTCGAAGTCGAGCGTGTCGACCGAAAACGGCTCGACACTGCTCAAGGCTTCGGCGGACGGCGAGACTTCATCCCACATGCCCTGCGTACGCAGTTCACGCTCGATCAGCAAAAGCTGATCGGCGATTTTCGGAAAACGACTATCCATCACAGCGAAACCTTGGCCTTTTGACGGGCCAGAGCGGCGCCAGCGGAGTCACCCTGCTTCTCACGGGACTGAGCGATCAGCTCCCACAGACTGGCCTGCAAATCCGGACGACCGTTGGCCAGCGTCAAGGCACGACGGGCGAACTGTTCGGCCTGCGGCGCATCGCCTTGAGCCATGCGCACCTGCGCCAGGCGATAAAGCACTTGCGGTTCACGCGGGGCCACACGTTGCGCGCGCTCCAGGCTGGAAGACGCGCCGTTGAGGTCGCCACCGGCCTGTTGCTGTTGAGCGGTGGTCAGCAAGGCGAGAACCGGACCGTCCAGTTGCTCATCCGCAGACAAGCCACCGCCACTGTTGGCCGAAGGAATGCCACTTGGCGTCGAAGGCATGCTGTAGCTGCCGGAGTTGATCGGCGCCGATTCCACTGGCGAAGGGTTGTACGGCCCCGGCGTGATGCCACCGGACGCCGGACCCGGCACGATCGGTGAAGTGCTGATCGGCGTCGAGGTGGTCGCGCCGCCACCCGGCACCATCACAACTACGCCAGAGTCACCTTGTGGAATGGCCTGAGTCTGGCCCTGAACAGGACGCTTGACCGTGGTTTGGCGGAAGCCGCCATTGGCCGAAATGCGTTCGCTGTTGGACACGGCCGTACCGGAATCAACCACCGGGATCGAACCACGCTGTACGGTAGAGCAGCCGCTGAGCAAAGCTACGGCGGTCACCGCTGGAATCAACCACTTGTTCACTTGAAACCCTCTTCGCTTAATTCATCCAGCCCTTGACCCAATCCATCACCGACTCGCCTGTAGCAGGCGTTTCGCCCGCACACGAGGCGCCGGGTGGCGGTTCGCTGCCGCGAATATACGGCATCTGCACCGCACCCGGGCAGTTGGCATCGGAGCCTTGCCCGGTATGGGAGTCGACCCACGCCTGCACGATGTTGTCCGGTTGCGGCATGTCCAGCGGCAGCGGATCGGCCTTGCGCATGAAACTGGTCCAGACCTGCAACGCACCGGTGGCGCCGGTGAACGGCGTCTTGCCGTTGTCATCACGCCCCAGCCACACCACCGCCAGCAAGTCCTGACTGAAGCCTGCGAACCAACTGTCGCGAGAATCGTTACTGGTGCCGGTCTTGCCGGCCAGGGTCAGGGTTTTCGGCAGCACGTTGTAAACCGATCTGCCGGTACCTTCACGCATCACGCGCTGCATGGCGTTCTGAATCAGATAGATGGAAGCCGGATCAAAACGCTGCTGAATCTGGAACGGATAACGCTTGAGCGGCTCGCCTTCGGCGGTCAGTACGCTGCGAATCCCGCGCATTGGCGTGTTGAAACCGCCGTTGGCCAGCGTCTGGTACATGGTCGCCACTTCGATCGGGGTCATGCCGCCGGCGCCCAGCAACATGGACGGGTATGCCGGGAACTCACGCGTCACACCCAGACGCGCCAAGGTCTTGAGCACATTGGGCACACCCACTTCCAGACCGAGACGCGAGGTCGACAGATTGTAGGAATGCGCCAGGCCCTGATAGAGGAACACGGTGCCATGGGAGCGGCGATCATAGTTCTGCGGTTTCCACACCTGACCGTCGGCTCCTTTGACCGATAGCGGTTCATCAGACAACCAACTGGTCAGTGTGTACTGACTCGGTTTCTCCAGCGCGGTCAAATACACCGCCGGCTTGATCAACGAACCCACCGGACGCACGGCATCGAGTGCCCGGTTGAACCCGGCAAAACTTGCCTGCCGGCTACCGATCATCGCCTGCACTTCACCGGTTTCCGGGTTGGTCACGACCATGGCCGCTTCCACATCATCGGAGCCTTTGCGCCCTGACAGGCGTTTAAAGGTGTCATTGACCGAAGCCTCGGCCTTCATCTGCAGAATCGGGTCGAAACTGGTGAAGATCCGCAGGCCTTCTTCGGTCAAGTCTTCGTCGCGATAGTCTTCGCGCAACTGGCGTTTGACCAGATCCATAAAGCCTGGAAACGAGCTGTCCGCCAATTTGCCGCGAGTGGTCACACCCAATGGCATTTTCTTCGCAGCTTCGACCTGCTCCGCCGTTGCCACGCCTTGTTGCTCAAGCACGTCGAGCACAAGGTTGCGACGCTCAAGCGCACGCTCGGGGTTGCGACGCGGGTTGTAATAGGACGGGCCTTTGACCATGCCGACCAGCAACGCTACTTGATGCAGTTTCAGCTCGGACAAGGGTTGGCCGAAGAAAAACTGGCTCGCCAGACCGAAACCATGCACCGCACGCTGGCCATCCTGACCGACGAAGACTTCGTTGAGGTACGCCTCAAGGATGTCTTTCTTGTCGTAATGCAATTCCAGCAACATCGCCATCATTGCTTCGGTGAGCTTACGGGTCAGGCTGCGTTCATTGGTCAGGTAGAAGTTCTTGACCAACTGCTGGGTCAGCGTACTGCCGCCCTGAGTCATCTTGCCGCCGGAGGTATTGACCCAAATGGCGCGGGCAATCGACTTCGGCGATACGCCCCAGTGACTGTAGAAATCGCGATCTTCTACAGCAACGAGGGTTTCCAGCAGATACGGCGGCACCTGATCGATCTTGATCAGAATGCGGTCTTCAAGGTTTTTCGGGTAAATCCCGCCGATCAGCAGCGGCTCCAGGCGAACCACGGACAATTTCGAACCGTTGATTGCCGAAAGCTCAGCAACGTAGTCACCGGAGAAGCGCACATGCACCGGCTGCGGTTTCTCCATGCCTTCATAAAACTGGAAGCCACGGGTATTCAGATCGACGGTATTGCCGTTGACCGCTGCGGAACCCGGACCATTGCTCACGGCTTCGCGGCGATAGCCCAGGGCATCGAGTTCGGTGAGGAAATCGTCTTTGCTGAGCTTTTGTCCGACGAACAGCTCAAGCGGACGCGCGTAGACCTTGGCCGGGATGGTCCAGCGCTTGCCGGAGAACTTCTCCTGCACCACGGCATCGAGGTAAACGGCGAATCCGGCCAGCACCACAAGGCCGACCAGACTGAGTTTAATGGCCCAACCCAGCCAAGGGCGCAGGCCCTTGGAAGGTGGTTTTTTCTTGGTACGGGGAGATCGAGTTCGAGTCATGGCGGCGGATTATACGCACTTTATTCATACTCAACAGAAGCGCTCCGAGGTTTGCGTCGGGCTGGCGAGCGGCCATAATGGCGACCTCGAATTTCCCCCAGTCTCTGAAGGATCGCCCGTGAGCCAGTCACTGATCGCTGCCCTGCAAAACCCGGCCCTCTACCCGCACCCCGTCGAAGGGTTCCAGGTCATCGAAACCCATATCTCGTGGGTGATCCTCACCGGCCCCTTTGCATATAAAGTGAAGAAACCGGTGAATTTCGGCTTCCTCGACTTCACCAACCTCCAAGCGCGTGAACATTTCTGCGCTGAAGAACTGCGTCTGAACCAGCGTCTGACCAACGATTTGTACCTGGAAGTGTTGCCCGTCACTGGCAGCGTCGAAGCGCCACAACTGGGCGGCGATGGCCCGGCTATCGAATACCTGCTGAAAATGCGCCAGTTCCCGCAAACCGGTTTGCTCAGCACCCTGCAAGCCAACGGCGAGCTGACCACTCAGCACATCGATGAAATGGCCGAGCAGATCGCCAAATTCCACCTCGCCGCCCCGAAAGTCCCGGCCGAGCATGATGCCGGCACCCCGGACAGCGTGATGGCACCGGTATCGCAAAACTTCGAACAGATTCTGCCGTTCCTCAGTGACAAAAACGATCTGCTGCAACTCGAGGCACTTAAAGCCTGGGCCGAAAGCAGCTTCGCCCGCCTCAAGCCACTGTTCGCCCAGCGCAAGGCCGAAGGCTTCACTCGCGAGTGCCACGGCGATATCCACTTGGGCAACGCCACTGTCATCGACGGCAAAGTGGTGATCTTTGACTGCATCGAGTTCAACGAACCGTTTCGTTTCACCGACGTCTGGGCTGACACCGGTTTCCTGGCGATGGACCTCGAAGACCGTGGCCTGAAATCGTTGGCCCGCCGCTTCATCAGCCAGTACCTGGAACTGACCGGCGACTATCAAGGCATGGAAGTGCTGAACTTCTATAAAGCCTACCGTGCACTGGTTCGCGCAAAAGTAGCACTGTTCAGCATGCCGGCAGACGCGACTCCGGTGCAGCGCGCCACCACCCTGCGCCAGTACCGCAACTACGCCAACCTGGCGGAAAGCTACAGCACCATTCCTTCACGTTTCATGGCAATTACCCACGGTGTTTCCGCCGTTGGCAAAAGCCACGTAGCCATGCGCCTGGTCGAAGCACTGGGGGCAATTCGTCTGCGCTCCGATGTTGAGCGCAAGCGTTTGTTCGGTGAGCAGACCGTCGCCAATGATGTGCAGGCCGGCATTTATAGTGCCGACGCCAGCACCGCGACCTACTCACGCCTGCATGAAATCGCTGAAGTGATCCTGCACGCCGGTTATCCAGTGGTGATCGATGCCACTTACCTCAAGCGCGAGCAACGTGACAACGCTGCAAAAATCGCCGAAGCCACTGGCACGCCGTTCCTGATCCTCGACTGCAATGCGCCGCAAGCGGTGATCGAGAGCTGGCTGGCCATTCGTCAGGCAGACAAACAGGATCCGTCCGACGCTACGCTGGCCGTGATCGAAGCTCAACAAGCCAATCGCGAAGCGCTGACGCCGGAGGAGATCCTGCGTAGCAAACGCGTGCAGACCAATGAATCCGGCACGCTGGACACCGTGGTGGCGCAGATCCGCCAACGCCTGCCAGGCCTGTAAGAAACTATTTCGGCCGTGAAGCCCTCGCTCGCTTCACGGCCGTCAAATAGTGGCACTATACTGGCGTCATAAAACCAACAGGTGATGTGACATGAGCCAACCCAAACTTCTCGACACCCCGCTGTATGCCTTACTGCACAAAGATGACATCACGGGTTTCAACAAGGAACGCCCGAAAGACGGGCCGATCGACATGGTCGGCGGCGACTTCCGCGGTCTCGACCTGCGTGAACTGAACGCCGATGGCGTGGATTTCCGGGACGCGTATTTCCGTTCCGCCGATCTGCGTGGCATCGATTTCCGGCACGCTTCGCTGGAGGGTGCAAGCCTGGCCCACGCACAGATTTCCGGTGCGTACTTCCCGCCGGAGCTCAGCGCTGACGAGATTCTGATGTCGATGAATTTCGGGACGCGCCTGCGTTATCGCACCCGCTGATATCTCTGACACGACGCCCACCCTGTGGGAGCGAGCCTGCTCGCGAAGACGGAGTGTCAGTTACCCTGATCGTGAAAGTCAGACCGCTTTCGCGAGCAGGTTCGCTCCCACATTTGATATTTGTTTGCACCCTTCTTTCTGCGTTCGCAGGCCTTTCACCCCGTCCGGTTGTCGTTTCTTAGAAGCGTTTGCGTTGATTGCGACCAAACAACCACGCTTTTCCTACTGATGGCTACACTCCTGAGAAGCTCGCCCACGCACCATTCGGCCGTCGCAAGGAGGCTTGATGAATGATGAACTGCAACACCTGAAGAATCTTGGCAAGACGTCGGCGCAATGGCTGCATGCCGTGGGCATCCACAGCGCCTCGGACTTGCGTCGCCTGGGCGCGGTGGACGCCTACCGGGCCGTGCGTACCCGCGGGTTTCGCGCATCGAAGGTGTTGTTGTATGCGATCGAGGGCGCGCTCATGGATGTGCATTGGAACGACATCCCAGCCGAGCGCAAGGACGCCCTGAACAAGCAACTTGAAGCCATTTCCTCGCGTCACAAGAATTGAACAGGCGCTGACCGTTATGTACCTGCTAGGGGAACAATCGGCGTTTGCCGACGCACTGATCAATCGTTTGCAGAACTTGCCGGCGCAATGGCTGGAAGGTCTAGCGCCGTGCGCAGAAACCTTGGAGTTGGGCGCGACGGATGACCTGATGGCGCAATTACCCGGCGATCAGATGTTTCTGCTGACCGATGGCGTGATCAACGGCTGCATAGGCAACCGGGCGTTGTTTTACTGGCAGGAAGGTGACTTGATCGGCCTGCAGCGCGGTAACGATTGGGCCGATTGCCGTTTGCGCAACGATGGACCAGTGCGTTTGCTGCCCTATCGGCGCCGTGATGTGTTCCAGCATTTGTATACAGAACCGGGCCGGGCGGATCAGTTTCTCGAGTATTTGCTGGGACAAATGGCGATCCTGGCTCACGCGGTGGCTGAGTTGAAACCTCGGGAGTTTCGTAGCACCAATGGTTTTAAACGGGTCGACGCTGGAGAAACCTTGATTCAGCAAGGCGATGCCGCCGATCACGTGTTTGTGATCATCGACGGGCATGCCGAAGCCTTTGTCGATGGGCACAAGGTCGGCGAGGTGCCCAAGGACGAGATTTTCGGTGCCATGGCGGTGTTCACCGGCGAGCCACGCAATGCCACGGTCATCGCCCGCGAACCGAGTACGGTGATGTTGATTCCCGGTGATCAGTTTTTGAGCCTGACCCGCACCAATCCGAAGATCGCCCACAGCCTGATCGAAAGCATGGCGCGGCGCATCGATCAACTGAACAAGCAGATTACCCAATTGAGCTCGAACCGAAATTAACGCCAAGCCCACTTTTCTCTGGGCTTGGCGCCCATTGACGAGATGAAATCAGGCAAATGGAAAAACAGTGGTTGACTCGGTAATGAGAATCGCTATGATTATCACAACTGATCGCGAGATCGGTCGATATTCTGAAAAGCCCTTGGTTCGGACTCTCAGATTATCTCCTCATCAGGCTAATCACGGTTATTTGACCCGGTTTTTACCGGGTCTTTTTTTGCCTGTGGAAAAGTCATTTACCGAACTGTTTGCGCATCTCTTCGCAATAATCGCGCTTCGCCGTAGCGGGTGTGTACCAGACGAAATCGGCCATCGCGGCTGTGACTTCAGCGCCCTGCTCCGCCAGCATCAGCACGATGGGCGTCTCAGTCGCGCCCAGATCCAGCAGATGCAGCGGCACGCCCACATCGTTTCGTGCATGCCATGCCCCCGCCAGCAACAACGAGGGTGTCGGTGCAGCCAACAGACGTTCTGCCATGCGTCGATCCCGCTGTTGCTGAACCGCCAACATCGCCGGCGTCTGCGACTCGGGTAGCAGGCCACAATGGGAATCGCTGATCTGCTCCAGCAAAGTCGTCTTCACCGATTCAGCCATGCTGCGCTCTCCGCTCAACACCGGCCGATTGCGATAGAGGCTGCGAATTTCCCCGTTATCAAGATTGGCAGCCAATAACGGATATGGCTGTGTAAGGGCGAAGCGGACAATCGGCCCGTAGAGATTCCAGTCCCAGCCATCCTGCCAGGCCAGCGCTCTGGGAAGATCGGCGGATGGCGACGCAGACTGGCGCTGCGCGTCGATTTTCGGCTGCTGATCCGGCGTAAGCATTTCCAGCAAGAGGCTGCCCTGTGGCCGCCGTTTGCCGAGAGACTTCAGAAGCCATAACTGCGCGGCGTGGTGATCGGCGTTGTCATGCTGCTCGCCGATGATCACTCGCTGCGGTTCAGCAAGACGGCTGAGCAATTGCTGCGCCGTCAGCGTCTGGCCGCTGTGCAGGTCGCGAATCTCGCCACCGACCGGCGGCGGTGCGACAACATGCTGGCAACCCACTAGCAACAACACGGCCAACAGCCACATCCCACGCATGCAATCACCTCAATGAGAACGTCAGCGGGCGATGATCAGCGGATGCCCACGCTCCGGGTGCGGTTGCACCAATACTTCAAGACCGAACACGGCTTTGAGCATATCCGGACGCAAAACCTGTTCAGGCGTATCCAGTGCGACCGGACGCCCACCTTCGAGCAGCAACACGCGGTCACAATAACGCGCCGCCAGATTCAGATCATGCAGGATCACCAGCACGGCTGCGCCGCGATCGGCAAACTCGCGCACAGCCTGCAAGGTTGTGTGCTGATGCAGTGGGTCAAGCATCGAGGTCGGTTCGTCCAGCAGCAACGTTTGTCCGGCCTGCCCGGGCCAGAGTTGCGCCAGCACCCGCGCCAGATGCACCCGCTGGCGCTCACCGCCCGACAACGCCAGGTAGCTGCGACCGCTCAGATGCCTGGCATCAGCGGCTGCCAGCGCCGCAGCAACAATCTCGTCATCACGCACCCGACCACTTTGATAAGGCAAACGGCCCATGCCGACCACTTCTTCAACGCGAAAGGCAAAATCCAGCGTCGACACCTGCGGCAACACAGCCAAGCGCTGAGCGCGTTGCGTACCGCTCCAATGGCTCAAGGCTTCGCAGTCGAGGGAAACTTCGCCCTCACTGGCCGTCAACTCGCCGCATAGAGCGCCGAGCAAGGTACTTTTACCGGCGCCATTGGGACCCAGCACGCCGAGCACTTCGCCCGGTTTGAGCTCCACGCTGACCCCGCTCAGGACAGTCTTGCGGCCGCGAAGGATATGCAGGTTGTGCGCACGCAACATCAGGCATGCCCTCGCAACAACAGATAAAGAAAGAACGGCGCACCGATAAACGCCGTGACAATACCGATTGGCAACTCCGCCGGCGCCAGCGCCAGACGCGCCAGCAGATCCGCCAGCAACAACAGACTCGCCCCGGCCAGCACGGAGGCTGGCAGCAACACTCGATGATCGGGACCTGCCAACAGCCGCACCAGATGCGGCACCACCAACCCGACAAAACCGATCATCCCTGCCGCCGCCACTGCCGCGCCGACACCCAGCGCCGTGCAGAACACCAATTGGCGCTTGAGCCGCTCGACATCAATGCCCAAATGCCCCGCCTCGGATTCACCGAGCAGCAAGGCATTCAACGCTTTCGCCCGACGCGGCAGCCACAGCGCAACGCCGGCGCTGATGATCAACAACGGCCACAACCGCGCATAACTGGCGCCGTTGAGGCTGCCCAGGTTCCAGAACGTCAGCGTGCGCAGGGTTGCGTCGTCCGCGAGATAAGTGAACAGTCCGACCGCCGAACCGGCGAGCGCCGTCAGTGCGATCCCCGCCAGCAACAGGGTCGCGACATGGGTTTGTCCGTCGCGCCGGCCTAGTCGGTAGACCAGCGCCGTCACCCCGAGCCCGCCGAGGAACGCACACACCGATAACAGATAAGGCCCAACCGATTCAGGCAAACCGCCAAAAAAAGAGCCGCCGACAATCGCTATCGCCGCCCCCAACGCCGCGCCACTGGAAACACCGACCAGCCCTGGGTCCGCCAGCGGATTACGAAACAGCCCCTGCATCGCCACGCCAGTCAACGCCAGTACACCGCCAACCGCCAGCCCGAGCAACGTTCGCGGCAGACGAATCTGCCCGAGAATCAGTTCGGCCTGCTCCAGCCCCTCCGGCGCCAGCGGCACACCGATCAGGCGCAAAGCCGCGCGTAACGTATCGAACAGCGGCAGACTGACCGGGCCGAGCGCCAATGACAGCCAGATCGCCAGCACACACAGGAGCGTCAGGCCAATGAACAAGCCTCGGGGTTTGACCCGTGTGGTCATGGGTTGCTCTTGGCCGGGTAGAAACCGTCAGACAGGGTTTTCACAACGCGGGGACTCAGGCGCATACACAGCTTCCTTTAACAAGGTTTCCCGGGCGTCTGGGTGGCAGGCCAAGTATCCTCGGCATCTGGCAAACGCCTGTGGGCGAAGGCCGCCATTTGATAATTGCTTGCATTTAAACGTCAAGCTCGAACATATCCGAACACGAGCCAACATTAGAGGATAGTCATGAAGTTTCTCTGCGCGGGTGCCGATCTGGCCGAGGCCGGCAGTCGCGGTTTTGATGTCGACGGGAAAAAACTGTTTGCCGTGCGCCGCAACGGCCAGGTCTATGTCTACCTCAATCGTTGCCCGCATCGAGGCGTTGGCCTGGAATGGCAGCCGGACCAATTTCTCGACCCCAGCAACAGCCTGATCCAGTGCGCCACCCATGGCGCACTGTTTCTGATCGAGGACGGTGAGTGCGTCGCAGGGCCCTGCGCCGGGCAATCGTTGACCCACATCCCTTGCCGGGAAGACGTACAGGGCGTGTGGATCACCCTTTAGCCGTTGAGCAGTACCTCCAACCGACGATCAATGACCATTTCCTCATGGTTCAACCGCACGCCGTACGCCAGTACTTCAACGCCACTGGCGAGCGCTTCACGCAACGCCTCGGCATAGGCCGGGTCGATTTCCACGGCCGGACGCACCGCCTCAATCCCGGTGAGATTCACGCAGTACAACTGCACCGCACGAATCCCGTCCCGCGCCAGATGCGCCAGTTCACGCAAATGCTTGGCGCCACGCTGGGTCACGGAATCGGGAAACGCCGCCACATTCGTGCCATCAAAGCCCAAGGTGACGCTTTTCACTTCGACATACGCCGGGCCGCTCGGGTATTCGAGGCGAAAGTCGATGCGGCTTTTTTCCTGTCCGTAAGCCACTTCGCGCTTCAACGCGGTAAACCCGTTCAACTCGGTGATGACGCCAGCCTGCAAGGCTTCTTCGACCAGCCCGTTGGCGCGCGCGGTATTGACACAAAACAAACGGCCCTGCGGGGTTTCGCCGATTTCCCAAGTGCCAGGCAATTTGCGTTTCGGGTCATTCGAGCGACTGAACCAGACCTGCCCGCCCTCGACCTGACAATTGAGCATCGAGCCGGTGTTTGGGCAGTGAATCGTCAGCAACTCGCCGCCAACGGTTTCGATATCAGTGAGAAAACGCTTGTAACGGCGGATTAGCCGCGCCTCTTCCAGAGGAGGATCAAAGCGCATCAGCCTTGCCAGCTCTTCAAGCCACGCGCGATCCGCTCCACCGCTTCTTGTAAGCGAGGTAGGTTTTGCGTGTAGGCAAAACGCACATGGTGACTGGCCTGATAGCGTCCAAAATCCAGACCCGGGGTAAACGCAACGTGCTCGGTTTCGAGGAAATGTTGGCAGAACGCGAAGGCATCGCCGCCGAACTGGCTGATATCGGCATAGAGATAGAACGCGCCTTCGGGCTCCACGGCGATGTTGAAACCCAGTTCACGCAACGCCGGCAGGAGGAAGTCGCGGCGACGGCCGAATTCGGCGCGGCGCTCTTCCAGAATCGCGATCGTGTCCGCTTCAAAACAGGCCAGCGCCGCGTATTGCGCCATGCTCGGTGCGCTGATGTAGAGGTTCTGTGCGAGCTTCTCCAACTCGCTGACCGCCGCATCCGGCGCCACCAGCCAACCGAGGCGCCAACCGGTCATGCCGAAATATTTCGAGAAGCTGTTGAGGACAAATGCGCTGTCATCGACTTCCAGCACGCTCGCCGCATCGGTGCCATACGTCAGGCCGTGATAGATCTCGTCTACCACCAGATGGCCGTGCCGGGCCTTGATGGCTGTGGATAAACCGGCCAATTCATCGCGCGTCAGAATAGTCCCCGTCGGGTTGGCTGGTGAAGCAACCAGCGCACCAACGCTATCGTGGTCCCAATACCGTTCGACCAGATCCGGAGTCAGTTGATAACGCACGTCCGGCCCGACAGGCACTAGCTGCGCAGCGCCTTCGACCAGGCGCAGGAAGTGGCGGTTACACGGGTATCCGGGGTCCGCCAGGAGCCAGTGCTTGCCGGGATCGACCAGCAAGGCGCTGGCCAGCAAAAGCGCGCCGGAGCCGCCCGGGGTGATCAGAATGCGCCGCGGATCGATGTTCAAGCCATAACGCGATTGGTAGAAACCGGAAATTGCTTCGCGCAGTTCAGGAATACCACGGGCAGCGGTGTAACGCGTTTTGCCCGCCGTCAGCGCGGCTTGGCCGGCACGGATGATTGGCTCTGCGGTAGTGAAGTCCGGTTCGCCAATCTCCAGGTGAATGACATCGTGCCCCTCGGCCTGCAATTCATTGGCCCGCGCCAGCAGTGCCATCACATGGAACGGTTCGATCGCACGACTGCGCGCACTGTAGGGCTGAGCCATTGGCCTTCCTTCGACGAGGGAAAAGAAACGATTCTACCCATCTGCCGGAACGAGCGAGAACCCACAGAGGTCACAGCCTCAAGAACACTGGATTGTAACGACACAAGCGTACGCTCCAGGATTGACTAAAATCAGTGATTGAACAGGTCTTCCACACCGCCAGACACGGCTTGCCAAACATTTGCAAGCGCCACCCGCCGGGGCCTCGACATCCGGGAGTAGCGCAGGCCGAATTGATCTGGTAAGTTCGCCCGCTTGCAGCCGCAGGGCCGGCAGGTGTCGGTGATGGAGCAATCCTGCGCAATGGATTACAAGAGTAGAGGCGGTCCATTTCATGCCCACCCAAGCAAAGCAACAGCAGCAAGCGACGATCAGCAGCTTCGAACCTTATGTTCCGAAGGCCGGCGAAGAGTACATGGGCGCCCCGATGCGCGCGCACTTCATCAAGATCCTGAACAAGTGGAAACAGGACTTGATGCAGGAAGTCGACCGAACTGTTGATCACATGAAAGACGAAGCGGCCAACTTCCCTGACCCGGCAGATCGTGCCAGCCAGGAAGAAGAATTTGCCCTCGAACTGCGCGCCCGCGATCGCGAGCGCAAGTTGATCAAGAAGATCGACAAGACGCTTGAGCTGATTCAGGACGAAGAATACGGCTGGTGCGAGTCCTGCGGCATCGAGATCGGCGTCAAGCGCCTCGAAGCCCGTCCTACCGCGGATCTGTGCATCGACTGCAAGACCCTGGCAGAAATCAAGGAAAAGCAGGTCGGCAAGTAATCTCGACCTGAACGAAAAACGGAGCGTGCGAACGCTCCGTTTTTGTTTCTGCCTTTTGCCTGCCTTCTCTGCCTCTGTGGGAGGGGGCTTGCTCCCGAATACGGTGTGTCATAAACAGAGATGTTGACTAATAAACCGCATGCGGCAGCAAGCCCCCTCACGCAAAGGTAATGTGCGCGAAACCTGAAAAGTTATATTGCTCCCATGACTGCCACAACCTCCCCTGCCTACATCGGCCGCTTCGCCCCAACCCCCAGTGGCCACCTGCATTTCGGCTCGCTGGTCGCAGCGCTTGCCTCCTATCTCGATGCCCGCTCTGTGGGCGGTCGCTGGCTGGTGCGCATGGAAGATCTCGATCCGCCCCGTGAAGATCCGGGTGCGCAAAGCGCGATTCTCAAGGCGCTGGAAAGCTATGGTTTCGAATGGGACGGCGAGACGGTGCGCCAGAGTGATCGGCACGATGCCTATGCCGAAGTCCTCAACAGCCTGTTCAACCATGGCCTGGCCTACGCCTGCACCTGCTCGCGCAAACAACTGGAGCCGTATCACGGGATTTATCCGGGGTTGTGCCGCAATGCCGGCCACGACCAGCAGGATGCGGCGATACGCCTGCGTGTGCCGGAGCTGGCATATCACTTCATCGACCGGGTGCAAGGCGAATACCGCCAGCATCTGGGCCGCGATGTCGGCGATTTCGTCATTCGCCGTCGCGATGGCCTCTATGCCTATCAACTGGCCGTGGTGCTCGACGATGCCTGGCAGGGCATCACCGACATCGTGCGCGGCGCCGATCTGCTCGACTCCACACCGCGCCAGCTCTATCTGCAGGAACTGTTGGGGCTGCGTCAGCCGCGTTATCTGCACCTGCCGCTGATCACCCAGCCGGACGGCAACAAACTGGGCAAGTCCTACCGCTCGCCGCCACTGCAAGCTGATCAAGCCACGCCGTTGCTGCTAAGGGCCCTGCGCGCACTGGGGCAAAACCCCGGCGCCGAACTCGAACATGCAACGCCGCAGGAACTGCTCAACTGGGGCAGCGCCCACTGGGACGCCACGAAGATCCCGCGCACACTGACCCTGCCCGAGGCGCAACTGCGATGACGACACTTGCAGTCGCGCCGCCATCCGTTACCATCGCCGCACGTTTTCGGGCACGCGCATAAAAAAGAGAGGCCGGGATGTACATCTATCGCTTGGTCCTGCTTTTGGTCGTGGGGATCTATCTGTTTTCTCCCGCCATCATGGATTGGTGGATCGACGCTACGGGCT